>NZ_AUNJ01000165.1 GCF_000447775.1 Bacteriovorax sp. DB6_IX | reverse complement strand
CCTGCATATTACAAAGGTCCAACTCATGGCTTCATTGGACCAGAGGAAGAAGTTCTCTGGCCTAAATATACAGATATTCTCGATTACGAACTTGAGCTAGGGATGATTGTTGGTAAAGAAGGGAAAAATATTAGAGAAGAAGATGCTCACGAGCATATCTTTGGTTTCACAATCCTTAATGATATCTCAGCTCGTGATATCCAAAAGAAGGAAATGGCAG
>NZ_AUNJ01000164.1 GCF_000447775.1 Bacteriovorax sp. DB6_IX | reverse complement strand
AACTCAAGAATCTCACCTGGTTTATGACCGACAATAAGTTGAGATAATCCAAAAAGAGTTAGATAAGCGATAATATGTGTATTTTTAGGAATTGGTACGGCAAACTTATCTACAAGTTCCTTAATCTTCTCTACTTTACGATAAAGTACAGGAAGTATTAAAAAATAAATAACTACACATATAGTAAGAAATAGACCAAAAATCAGTTTATTTATTTTTGTTCCACCGACTACGAGATTATGAAGATTCGTTTCCCCTTGAGAATTATTTTTTGCAAAGAACTCAGGTATGTGCCAATTAAATATTCTTTGTCCCCAGCTAATTTCTTCTCCAGCACCAAAGATAAAGAGACACCCCATACCAACAAGGCCTAGAACAAACCAAGGGCTTCTGAATTTAGCCAAGACCTTAGCTCTGTAAAAACATGTTGACGCTCCCGCCAATAGACCAAAGACCGTTAACCACTCAACAAATCCATCCTCTCGTGTATAAACACCTTGGTAATACTCAAGATCCACGTGTGAAAGAACGACTCCTGTAATAACAACTGCAAAAATAAAAAAGTAACCTAATTTCTCTGTCCACTTCATATTCATTAAATCTTAGTCCCTAACTCAGCAAACATATTTGTTCTAATTTCGTGGCGTCCACCTTCAAATTCAGTTTCAAGCCAAATTTTTAACATCGCTTCCATCTCTTTATGAGATGACACTCTTCCACCGAAGCAAATTACATTTGAGTTATTATGCTCACGGCTCAATCTTGCATCATCAATGCTTCGACATAGAGCTGCTGTAATACCAGCATACTTATTTGCAACAACTGAGACACCAATACCTGATCCACATAGTAATACGCCTCTTCCCTCTTGCTGAACAACTTCTCTAGCTAATTTTGAAGCGTACTCTGGATAGTGGCAACTTTCTGTTGAATGAGTTCCAAGATCTTCTACCTCGTGCCCTAATTCATTCAAAAATTTTACAAGATGATTTTTGGCTTCAAGTGCGCCATGGTCTGTTGCAATAAATAGTTTCATAGTCTTTTCAAAAAAAAAATGCCCCTCTCGAAAGAGGGACATAAGTTATTTTAGTATCTGTAGTGTTCTGGTTTGTAAGGACCTTCAGATGGAACATTTAAGTACTCTGCCTGCTCCTTAGTAAGAGTATCAATTCTTACATTGATTCTCTCTAGGTGAAGACGAGCAACTTTTTCGTCTAGATGCTTTGGTAGCATATAAACCTTGTTCTCATATTTATCTGCATTATGCCAAAGCTCAAGTTGCGCCATAACTTGGTTTGTAAATGAGTTAGACATTACAAAAGAAGGGTGCCCAGTTGCACAACCAAGGTTTACAAGTCTACCTTGAGCAAGAAGAATAATTCTTCTTCCGTCTTTAGAAGTATACATATCAACCTGTGGCTTAATATTATCTTCTTCATAATTATCATGTAGGTGCTTAATACTGATCTCTGAATCAAAGTGACCAATATTACACACGATAGCACCATCTTTCATGCTATCTAGGTGCTTAGAATTGATAACATCAACACATCCAGTAGTCGTCGTGAAGATATCTCCAATCTTAGCAGCTTCGTCCATTGTCATAACTTCGAAACCTTCCATTGCAGCTTGAAGAGCACAAATTGGATCGATTTCAGTAACAACAACTCTAGCCCCTAGTCCTTTGAATGAGTGTGCTGAACCTTTTCCAACATCACCGTAACCAGCAACAACTGCTACTTTACCAGCAATCATTACATCAGTTGCTCTTTTGATACCGTCAACTAGAGACTCTCTACATCCGTAAAGGTTATCAAATTTAGATTTAGTTACAGAGTCATTGATGTTAATCGCAGGCATCTTAAGAGTTCCTTTTTCAACTCTCTCATATAGTCTGTGAACACCAGTAGTTGTCTCCTCTGAAAGACCCTTGATTCCGTCGATTAACTCAGGATACTTGTCGTGAACCATATTTGTTAGGTCACCACCATCGTCAAGAATCATATTAAGAGCTGATCCATCCGCCCACTTAAGAGTTTGCTCGATACACCAATCAAATTCTTCCTCATTCATTCCCTTCCATGCGAAAACAGGAATTCCAGCAGCAGCTATCGCAGCAGCAGCTTGATCTTGAGTTGAATAAATATTACAAGAAGACCATCTTACTTCAGCACCAAGCTCAACTAGTGTCTCGATAAGAACGGCAGTTTGAATTGTCATGTGAAGACAACCAGCAATTCTAGCACCTTTAAGTGGCTTTTCTTTACCATATTCTTCTCTAAGGGCCATTAGTCCTGGCATCTCAGATTCTGCAATTTTAATCTCTTTTCTTCCCCATTCAGCTAGGGACATGTCTGCTACTTTGTAGTCTGTAAAACTCATATTTTCCTCACTTTTTAAGTAAAATCGGTGTGAATTTTCAATATATTATCGCATTACTATAACATTATTATAGATAGGGCCACAACCTTTAATCTTGCCATTGACACAACGAAACATTAAAAGTACACCCTACCAAAGAGGAATCAAAAATATGGGTGATTACACAAAACTAAGTTTTGAAGATATTCAAAGCATTACAAATCTTTATGTTGACGCGATGGTGGTTGACTTTCGCCCCCTGTCATTAGGTATCTCAAATTCAAACTACGAGATCAAGACAAGTGATAACAGATACTTATTAAAAGTTTCCAACGACAAGAATATTGATCAACTTCTTGGTGAAATGACTATTCTCGCCTATCTAAAAGAAAATGATTACCAATATTCAATTCTCCCTTTTAAAACTAAGAAGGATGAATTGGTTTATACCTTTAATAATGTTTATGGGGTTCTCTTCCCATTTATTGATGGTATCCCTCCGGGCCCAAATGATAATACCTGTTTTGAGATTGGGGCTTCACTAGCTTCTCTTCACTCTGTTAGGGGTCCCTTTGAGGGCCTAAGACCATGTGAAGAATTAAGTTATCCGGAACAAGTTATTTATGACTATTGCCAACTTGAACAGTGCCCATGTGATTTCAAAGCAGCATTTGATGAATTCATTGGTGATCGCAGCGAAGGTTACTTTTCTCAAGACTTTGCAAAAGGAATCATTCATGGAGACCTTTACTATGATAATACCCTCTTTGATCACAATCACATCAAGGCAGTTTTAGACTTTGAACAAAGCGGTATCGGTAATTTTATTCTAGACCTTGGAATTTCTATTTCAGGATGCTGTTTAGAAAAGGGAAGGATTAGTCCTTGCCTAATTGAATCCTATTTAAAAGGTTATGAAAGCGTACGTCCGCTTCCGGCCAATGAAAAAGAATATTTAAATGAGGCCATTGTATTTGGACTTCTTTCTATCTCTCTATGGAGAATTAAACGTTTTAAGGAAGGAAATCTAAATCCATTAATGGCCGATAGCTACAAGCAACTTCTCTACAGAGCAGAAATCTTTAAACAAACGGTATCTTAATGAAAAATAATGAATCATTTTACTTTGCCTCATGCCCAAAAGGGTCAGAG
>NZ_AUNJ01000163.1 GCF_000447775.1 Bacteriovorax sp. DB6_IX | reverse complement strand
TGGAGTATTAAGGTTGAGATCGATTTCACTAAAACAATAAGACCAAATGATTTGATAGAATGAACGATAAATTTCTCTTGCCGATAATTCATCTTCTAAAACATTCTTCAATGTTAATTGGCCTACTTTATTGACTGATGTTTTGTTAATCGTAATAGAGTTTAAGTGAAATGCACTAACATCTTTTTTTAACTGCTCAGTATTAATTGAATTTGCATCAAGTAACTGGTTTGTCATGCTGATAACGGCTTGATAAGGGATGTCTGCATGACATTGGTAGAAATCACATTTTGTATCCGGAAAACAAGGGAAACACTTTGTTTTAGGACTTAAAATATAGTTGTTCAAAGCGTAGGCCGCTGTTTCTTGTGGTCTTACTGTACCTAGTGAAACTGTAAGACTTTTCACATTCTTAAAGCTTAGGAGATGAGACACCATTGAATCGTGCCCAATAAAAAGAAAGCTAGAATCAACTTTCTTATAAAGCTCTGTTAGTGGTTGTCCTAGTAGAGGTATAACTCTGTTTTTTAGATCCGCTAGAATAGGGTTCGAAATAATTTTATCGAATCCAGCTTGGTCGTGACGACTACCAGCAATATATATTTTTAAATCTTTTCTTTCTTTTAAAAGCTTGAAAATAACTTCTGTCCATTTGTTTTCTTGCCATCTCTTTTTATCTAAGGATGCAAATGGGTGAAGTAAGATATTAGTTTTCTTTTCTTGGCTATATTCTTTATTTGATAGGTGAGTATTAGCTTTATTAACACCAACAATACTTCCGAATAGGTCAACAAGATTAAATGGATTTAAATCACCTCTCATAACTGATGAGTAGAGGTATTGTGACCACTTATCTTGAATAATTTTATTATGACTTAAGTCGAAATATGGCCCTAGCTTATGAGAGCTTTTGATTAATGCATGAAAATAACAAGACGTTTTAGAAAATGAGAGATTGATACTCGCTGAAATATTCTGAGCATTAATCTCTTTTACTTGGTTTAAAAGATTCTTAGTTGAACCTTCAACACCATCCGTTAGATTAATCGAACCCTTGAAGTCAATTGCGTGGATTTGGTCGAAAACTTGCTCAGCAATAAAACGGATTGGCTCTACAAATTGTTTCCTAGCTACCAATATAATCTTAAAATTTGGGTGATTGATTTTTAGTAATCTAGCTGTATGGCAAGTTTGTAGGATATCACCAATTCTAGTTATTTGAATTAGTGCTATAGTCTTCTTCTCTTCCTGTGGCGGAACCTGTAGAACTTTTTCAGCACTCATCTTAACCTTCCTCTTCTAAGATCGAACTCATAAGAAGAAAAGCTACTTCTTCTTCTGACAATTGTCCTTTCTCGTTTAAGTTCTTTTGAACAAGATTCATTTTGTCGAATAAGTCCTTCTTGAACTTCTCTGGTGTATCCGGTTTCATCTAGATTTCCTTTGCAGAGCTTGCTCTTGCAATATCTGCAGTGTTTCTTATCTTCTCTTGTGTAATTTTAATAATTTCAACTTGGTGTTGAATATCAGATTTAAGCTCATAAAGAAGTCCTTCAACTTCTCTTGAAGAGTTTAAGAAATCTGATGTATTTAGAGCTTCAAGCCTTGAGCGGAATCTTAAGAGAGGTATTCTCATAAATTGAGAATCACATTCACAGAATTCACATAATTCAGTAAGGTTTAGAACAAAAGCTCTCATCTTTTCATTTGAGTTATCAAGTTGAAGTAATGATCTTAGGGTGGCCAATAAAGATTTTGATATATCTGTAATTAAATCCTTACACTCATTAAGCCACTGCTTTGACGTTTCAATGTCTAAAGTGATCATTTCACCATATAGGTTAGTGTCGTCCTTGCTTAACAGTTTTTTCATAATTAACTGTCTAGAAGCGAGTCTCTCTGTTTCGGCCAGTGGATCAAATGACCCCGCTAGGTATGTATATTTTGTACCTAGAATATCTTTGTTCGGTCTATACACTGTGACGTCATTTTGAAATTCATGTGAAGAGATATCTTCTTTAAAAAGAGAGTATCTTACTAGCGCCATGATATCTTCAGATGTTATAAGTACATTTTGATTTTGAAGTTCTAGTGAATTTTCAACTTCTGACTTGCTAAACGATCTCTTAGTAACAATTGGAGAGATAATTAAGCTTTCAGTATTTGTTGTCCCTTGTTTAAATAGGGGACTTTCACCAAGTGAATACTCAATAACTGGAAGATCCGTTAAATCCGCCAGGTGTTTTACAGCTGTATCAGGTGTGATGAGTAGATCAAGATTTAAAAGAACTGAGTTCATTGCTAAGAAATCTGATTCAATTGAAACAAGAGAGTTGTTAAATTCCCCATTAATCACACTTGCAATACGTCTTTCCTCATCCGTTGGTGCAACTAAGAGCACAGGGAAAAGATTTGTATGCATATATAACGAATCAATTAAAGAGATGAGTTCTTCGTGTACAAGCATCTTAGTCGAAGTAGATGATGTCACTTGGATTCCAACGATCTTGATATCGTCTTCATCAGACTCCATTTTTCTAATATCTAAAAAGTTCTGATAAGCAGAGTGGTTATACTCGTCTTTTGTTTTAAGAACAAAATTATCAGTATTGTTTTTTACGGAAAGAATATTGTGATAAGTATCAATGAAATTTACTGGAGTATATTTAACTTCTGTAAGAATATCATTAAATAAGATACTCCATTCATTACTGTACTCTATGTCACATGTATCATTAAATCTAATTCCTACATGTTTGGTAGAATTAGCTTTTAGTAACGATGTAAGATGAGTTGAAACTCTATCGTTTGAGTAATTGAAAACAACATCCCAAGTCTTTTGCATCACTGGAGCTAAGTCTTTGTGGAACTGTTCTAAAGCAAAACCATCT
>NZ_AUNJ01000162.1 GCF_000447775.1 Bacteriovorax sp. DB6_IX | reverse complement strand
CTTTATCCTATTGAAAAAGGAAAGATTACAATTGATGGAAAGGACTTAACGGATATCAAACTTGGTTCATTAAGAGATCTCTTTGGGCTTGTTTCACAAGATATCTTTCTCTTTCATGACTCTATTATTGAAAACTTGAAATTAGGTGGAGAGTTTTCAGAAGAAGAAATTCGTCATGCTTTAAATGTTGCTTATGCTTCAGAGTACATCGATGACTTACCAGAGCAAGCAGATACTATCGTTGGAGATAGAGGGGCGAGACTTTCTGGGGGGCAACAGCAACGCCTCACTATTGCGAGAGCATTCTTACAAAATACAGATGTTCTTCTCTTTGATGAAGCGACATCAGCATTAGATAATGAATCAGAGAAGATTGTTCAAAAAGCACTTGAGTCGATTGCAAGTGATAAGACTGTAGTTGCGGTAGCACATAGGCTGACAACAATTCAGAATTACGATCATATTTATGTCCTGAAAGAAGGGCAAGTTATCGAAGATGGAAATCATGCTGAGCTTATGGCCCATAACGGTGAGTATAAGAAACTCTACGAACTGAGCCTAAGTTAATGCACAGAGTCTGATTCCTAAGTAACTAGAAAGCCGAAGATCGGCCCTTTTGACAATAATTTATATTGAAAAAATGTCTTGTGCGGTAAATACTATTACCTCTAATTAGAGTAGGTTATGGACAAAATTTATCGTGATGCAGGATATATTGAGATACCTTCCTTTATTGAGAATTTGAGAACTCAAGAAAGAAATATTACTTTATGGCAGCTTCTGGAATCAGGACACAGAGTAATTAGAAGTGTAAAAGTCATTCACATCAATGTGAAGAAGAGATTCTTCGTCTGCAAACTTGATGATCTTACAACTCCTTATCACCCAAGCCCAGAAAAACCATTCTACTTGGCCAATATTTTAGATAAAGACTTTGCTCTTAAATGTGAATACGCTGGAAATAAGAACGGAAAAATTAAGCTTAAAATTCCTATAACCGCACAGTTTGTTGAGAATAGGGAGAAACCAAGAGTCGAGCTCACTTATTCTTCTAATAAACGTTGCCGCTTGGCAGTCAATGCTTATCTCGATTTAGTTAATGAAGAAGAATATCGTATCGTTGATATTTCTACTCATGGAATGGGACTGCTATTGAACTCTTCACAGTTAGCACGAATCAAAGAAGGAGCGACTCTAAAGCTTCTTGAGGTCGATGGCGTGGCCAATACTAAAACACAAGGAATTGTACGCTATATTAGACGACAAGATAAAGTGACAAAGGGAACTCCGGTGAATCTCTTTCGCTGTGGAGTTGAATTTGAATCGGAGATTAAAACCTTCTTACTTCAATCCTTGGATTAGTCTTTGCTTGTCTTTTTTAGACATCTTTTTAACTTCCCATTCTCTCTTGGAAGCAAGACTTCTATTTTCAAACTCTTCTGTATGAACAATAGTTTTTGGCGGATTTGCTTTTAGATATTTTGCACCCTTAGGGTTACTAAGGTGTTCTTGAAACCTTCTTTCTACATCAGTTGTGATCCCAGTGTAGAGGGTGCCATTCTGTGTTTCGATTATATAGAGATACCACATAGAAGTAGTATACTTACTTCTTTCTATCTTGATAAGTATCTTGTTTTAAGAGACGACCGGAGTCTAGTCCATATTTTTCAAGGGCCCCAATATTTGCCTTAAGCTCATCAGTCTCAATTTTTTCATCAAGATAATCAATATAACTTCTAACTTTCTTCGTAAGCTCTTCACCTCTTTCATGAAGAAGCTCAATTCTAAACTGACAAACGCCCTTTTCCATAAGTTTTGGAATGAGAAAGGCCGCTGATTGAGCGACTGCATTGAACATTGTATTTCTACATTCTTGATCAGCCTTGATAAAGTGACGATTTCCAAATTGATCCTTAAGCTCAACTTTATGATGCTCACATGGTTTTCCACAATCTTTGAAAGAAGAACCTTCACTTAAAAAAGCCGCGAACACACAGTGTTCCATATGAAAGCTAGGCATATATTGGTGAGTTGTAACTTCTATTTTAGAGCTATCAGTTTTCTCTAAAAGAGTCTCCAGTTGCTGAGCGTTGAGATCATACGAACTTGTCAGTGATTCAAAACCTTTATCTAATAGGTAGTTTGCGGTTTGAGAGTTTGCTACATTGAGAGAAAAGTCCCCTCTGATTTTAATAGAAGGATCTTTATCTTTTAGATATTTAAAGGCACCAAGGTTTCTCGCTAGAATAAAGTCTGGCTTAAGTCTCGTTAAGAGATTTAAGTGGTGATATTCTCCCGGCTTGAGAATTCTATTTGTTGCGATCCCCGCTTCAATATGTGGAAGTGCATTTAAGAGATCTAGTGATTCGTAATAAT
The DNA here is from genome assembly GCF_000447775.1 of Bacteriovorax sp. DB6_IX. GTDB lineage: Bacteria > Bdellovibrionota > Bacteriovoracia > Bacteriovoracales > Bacteriovoracaceae > Halobacteriovorax_A. The sequence goes on along the minus strand of NZ_AUNJ01000162.1, from coordinate 5,712 downwards.
CTTTTCCGAACTCGTAGTCTAAAATAATCGAAATTTTTGTATCACTATTATGTGCTTCAAGAAATGTGATGAGCTCTTTTAATTGATCAAGCTCTCTAACGAGGATATTTAATCCTTTGACCTGTGATGGCACGGTTTCTCTTTTAGTAAACTCAGGCGTGTAAAGAGAGATTTTTCCTACAGAAACTCTGAGATCGTTTAATTTCTCAATGGCCTTTTGACGAAGATTCTTAAGCATCTTTGAGTGAAGAAAAGGTCTCTGCTCAGACATGTCTAACTTAAAATCTTTTACTTCGTATGCTGTACGACTAAGGGAAGAGAGGTCTTTTTCAACTTTTGCCAAGTCAGGATCTCGCTTGGCTGCTTCAAGATTGTCCTCTGAGAGGACTTCGACACAATGACCATCTTCATCTGAAATAGAATAGATTGCCTTATTATCAACATGAGCTTTAAACTCAATTGTGACAGGGATTCTTTTTTGTTTATTGTAATCTTTAACGGAAGCCTCAACTTCCTTTTGAACTTCAGGTGCAGAGTTAACATAAACTCTGAAGCGAGAATCAATGAGAGCAAGATTGATACTTCGATCTAGCTCCAAACCGATGAGTCCATCTTTCGTTTCAATGACATTGTAGACAGAAGAACCAAGCTCTTTTTCCCTTTCATCATGACAAATAATGACACCCATTCCTTTTGTGATTGTCGTATCAGTTTTTATATAGATTGCTTTTTGGTCTGTAGTGACAACCTTTCCAAGATAGACACCTCTGTGTGATTGGTAAGTTCCTCTGACGAGTTTTTGATGATCAACTCCATGTAGCCAACCCGAGAAGAACCCTCTCGAGTAGCTCATTGCCATTTTTTCGATATCTTCTTTTTGAACAATACCGCTATAAAGAGCCTTGTTATAGGCCTTAGCAACTGTTCCGACAAAGGCTGGAGACTTTAATCTTCCTTCAACTTTAAAAGACTCAATACCTATTTCTTGAAGTTCTTGAACTTCATTGATTCCGCATAGATCTTGTGGTGAAACGAGATATTTTTGATCTACGAGATCTCTTGGTAAGTCATCGACGATCATTTCATATGAAAAACGACAGCTTTGTGCACATTGACCTCTATTCGCTGATCTCCCTCCAATACTTTCACTTGTAAAGCATTGACCAGAATAGGCAACACATAGAGCACCGTGAACAAAGACTTCTAATTCTTTGTCTGTATTCTTTCTAATTTCTTTAATTTCTTTGATAGAGTTTTCTCTTCCAAGAACGTAACGATCGATTCGTAAATCTTCCAATAACTCCATAGCATTGTGGTTTGTCACAGTCATTTGAGTTGAGGCATGAATGACCTGCTCGGGTGCCATTTGTCTTACAAGTTTTGCAAGACCTAGGTCTTGAATGATTAGGGCGTCTGGACCTAGAGGGAGAACTTGCTTCAGCATTTCAATAGCTGAGTCTAACTCTTCTTCAAAAATCAGAATATTAAATGCCACATGAACATGGACACCATAGAGATGGCACAGGTCTATGATTTCTTTTAATTGTTCGACAGAGTGATCGACTGTTCTTCCACGAGCATTGAATCCGGGCATCCCAACATAGATGGCATCGGCCCCGCCGTGAATGGCCGCTAGGCACATATCCATATTCCCGCATGGGAGTAGTAATTCTGATTTTTTCATAGCCTCCTTCATATCAGAGAACGATTTCTAAGTCCTTAATTAAATTAGAGAAAGTAGATATTACAGTCCTGCAAATAGACCAAGTTTTAGACGGGTAGAGTAAAGCTTACAGTTTCTCATTTTTAGAGGGATTTCTTTGGTATTTTAGAGAGATGAAAAGCTTAATCTTGATTACTTCTACTATATTTCAGATATTTACCTTTGCTTCTAAGATGGAGGACTCTTTTGTTTGCCCCTTAGATAATTATCAGTACAAGGGGATAACTTGCTGCTTGGAGAGAGTATCTGAAGTAAAGTGTCGCAGTTTAGTCGATAAGTATATTTCGAATAGCTATTTAGATATTATCGAAAGAGTTCAGGGAGATATCAGAGGGGCTCTACAAACGAGGTGGAGTACCAAATTGCTTTTGGAACTCAATGAGGTATTCAGAAATTGATATGGGTCAAACCGAGAGAGAAGAGTTTCTCTCTCCCTACGCATTTGAGTCTTTGGTTGAGGAGAATTTTGTCGAAATCCCGGAAGCTAAATTGAGCGCTGGGGATCTTGTCTACTTCGAGGGAGAGCTTAAAGATAGAGAAGTCATTATGAGAAATAATAGGCCTGTTCGAGTGTGGCTTCCATACAAGCAAGCGGTGCATGCTGCTATTTATCTCGAAGATGATTTGATATTTCAAAAAGAGAATGTCTTTTCGACTGTTTTTACAATTGACAGCTTAGCGAATTCTCATAAAAAATATGAAGAGGGTGTTAATGCAAATCCTGCTAAAACCCGAGGTTCGATTAAGCTGCTGTGGCTCAGGGGTAGAGCACTTCCTTGGTAAGGAAGAGGTCGGGGGTTCAAGTCTCCCCAGCAGCTCCATTTTTTTCTGCCTACTCATATAGGGATTCTTTGTTTATATTAAGATATGTCTAAAATTGTCTATATCTTATGTTTTCTTAGCTTTTCTTTGCCTGTGATGGCAGGACAAAAAATCGTTTTCTTAAAACAGAACTCAAAACCAAAATACTTTACAGATAAGAGTGAGCAAGTCGGACTCTGCGATGAGATATACTTTAATATAAAAAAAGAACTCAGCGAGGGAGTAGAGAATATACATATTGATGAAAAGCTCTATCCTATAAAGAGAATTCTCTCGATGTTAAAAGAGGGAAGAGGACATGTCTTTTGCGGTGCCGGTCGCAATGAAAAACGAGAGGGAATGTTTATTTATTCGAAGCTTCCTGTCTATCATGTCAGTAATGTGGTTGCGGCCAAGTCGTCAGAGAAATTTATTCCAAAAACAGTTAGAGACTTTGTCAGCAGAGATATTATCGTTGGAGCTTACCATGGAACAACTTCGGCAAAGTATATTAAGAAACAAAAAGATATTCGATTAAATGATAATTTCACAAGCTTCAATCAAGCTTTCAAGGAATTAAATGGTACGAATTTAAGATATTTTTATTACCATGATTTAGGATTAAATTACCTGGTAAAAGAAAGTGGTCTTCCTTTGAAAGTTCTCCCTACTAAGTTTAGAACAGTTCCTCAATGGATTATCTACAGTAAGAAAACACCTCCACGAGTTCACGCTGCAATTGAATCAGCAATCCAGAGATTACACGATAAACGTATAATTCATAAAACTTGGAAAAAGTATTTAAATAAGTAATTACTGAATAATCTCAATTCTTGAGATTTCTTCCGGGGAGAGGCTTCCATAGATCCATCCATTTACTTTGTGGCGATCGACAATTTTAGTCTTTCTTAAATCAATGAGAACTCTAACAGGTTCCTCTTCTTGGGTGCGAAAGTTTGCATAAGTCTGTCCTAGTTGATGACGAATTGATTTCTTTACTTTTTCAATGTCAAAGAGCCAACTATCATAGTCTCCTGGAGAAATTGGAGTTTTAACATCCCATGGTCGTCCAAGGTTATCGTAGAAATCAATTTCTTCTGGGCCCCTAATTATTGGACCGGGCATATAGTCCTTTCTTTCTGCAATAAGGACGGACTGTGCCTCGCGAATAGATTTTATTGAAATGAAATTATTATGATCAGGGTCTGCGGCCAAGGTGAAGAGTCTATACTCATCAATCTTGTACTTTTGGACTGTTTCATAGAAATAAAAGAAGTGGTCGACATCCTTAAATTGACTTCTATTTGGATGAGTAATGTAATCGAGATCAAAAACCTTCGCTGCCTTGAGGCAATCAGCAGAGATGACATCAGAACTAGGTGTTCTGGGGCTTAAATCTCTTGCCTGAAATACTGAACAGGACACGAGTAGTTGAATAAAAATTGTATAAATTAAGATGCGCATTAACTCTTTTTCGGCAAATGGAGTAAAGTTCTTGAGCGTTTTTCTCGGGCGTAGTTGAATAATAGTCAAATTCTTAAAAAATAGGGATTTATAGACTTCAAAGACCTTGTGTTTAGAGTTATACTGACGGCAATTTTAAGCTTATTATTGCGGTAAGGAGTGCGGAGTGTCAGAAACTAATCTGAAGGATATGTCACAACTCGTTAGTCTTGCAAAAAGACGTGGGTTCATTTTTCAAAGTTCTGAGATCTATGGTGGTCTCTCATCTTGTTGGGACTACGGACCATATGGGATTGAACTTAAGAATAATCTAAAACAAAAGTGGTGGAAGGCCATGACTTTTCGTTCAGATGTTGTTGGTGTTGATGCTTCAATTTTTATGCACCCAACTGTTTGGAAAGCTTCTGGTCACGTAGATGGATTTAATGATCCAATGGTTGACTGTAAAAACTGTAAGTCACGTTTTAGAGAAGATAAGATTGATACAACAGCTCCTTGTACTAACTGTGGTGCTAAGGATTCATTCACTGAACCAAGAGATTTTAATCTCATGTTTAGCACGCAAATGGGACCTGTTGAGGATAGTTCTTCAAAAGTATATTTAAGACCAGAAACAGCTCAAGGGATTTTTACAAACTTTCTCAATGTTCAAACAACGATGAGAAAGAAGCTTCCATTTGGAATTGCTCAAATTGGAAAGGCATTTAGAAATGAGATTACTCCAGGTAACTTTATTTTTAGAACACGTGAATTTGAACAAATGGAGATGCAATATTTCATTAAGCCAGGGACTCAGGTTGATTCAATGGAAGAGTGGAAAGAAATTCGTTGGAATTGGCACCTTTCAAATGGTTTAAGACCAGAGAACTTAAGATGGAAAGATCATGGTGATGACCTTGCTCACTATGCTGATGCTGCATTTGATATTGAATATAAATTTGCTCATGGTTGGGATGAGATGGAAGGTATCCACTCAAGAACAGACTTTGACCTAAAGCAACACCAAGAACATTCAGGAAAGAACCTGATGTATACGGATGCTCAAGACAATAACAAAAAGTATCTACCATACGTTATGGAAACATCAGTTGGTTGTGACAGATGTCTACTTGCTATCATGAGTGATGCCTTTAGAATCGAAAATGAAGGTGATAAGGAAAATGAAAGAGTTGTGATGAAGTTTCACCCTTCTCTTGCTCCTATTAAAGTTGCAGTTCTGCCTCTCGTTAAAAAACTTGATGAGCCTGCAACTAAGTTATTTAAAGATCTACAAATGGAATTTAAGGCTGAGTATGACTTAGCTGGTTCTATTGGTAAGAGATACAGAAGACAAGATGAAATTGGAACACCTTTCTGTGTGACATTTGACTTCGACTCTTTGAAGATAATGCCGTGACGGTGAGAAATAGAGATACAATGGAACAGGAAAGAGTGGCCATTGACTCTTTAAAACAATATTTAAAAGAAAGACTAGCATACTAATTAAGAGGCACTAAAGGTGCCTCTTTTTTTTAGACTTATTCCACGGAAAGGGGAGAGCGTATGACAAAGTGGGTATACTCATTTTCAAAAGAAACTACTGAAGGTAATAGGGAAATGAAAAACCTTCTCGGAGGAAAAGGTGCCAACCTTGCCGAGATGAGTTCCTTGGGACTTCCTGTCCCTCCAGGTTTTACGGTAACGACAGAAGCCTGTATTGACTTCCAAAAAAATAACGAAATAAA
>NZ_AUNJ01000161.1 GCF_000447775.1 Bacteriovorax sp. DB6_IX | reverse complement strand
ATCTTCTTATGGATTGTGAAATGGAGATAGGTTATTTATTGATAGCTCTCATTTTTGCGAGGATCATTCTCTGAGTGTTTTAACAGCATGGGGAGAAGATATCGGTGTTTTACCTGTCGAGGTTTCACAAGAGGTTCTTGAGCTTCTAGAAAGTGGTCAAAATATTAGCTTACATATTACGAGTATTTCTGGAGATTATGGGCACCTTAGTTGTAAGGTGTCTCTGACTCCAACATATCACTAATCTCTATTCTTTTTACCCCATTTTCAATACTTGGTTGCCATCGGAGTCTAAGTTAGATAGGTTCTGACAAATAATTGGAGTTTCGATGGCATTAACAAATAACGATATATTAAAGAAAATTAGAATTGCTCTTTCGCTTAAGGATTTTGAGATCATTGAGATCTTGAAGCTTTCTGAGTTTGAAATGTCTAAAGCTGAACTTTCTGCGTTATTTCGAAAAGAAGATCACCCAAATTATAAAGAATGTGGTGATCAGGTTCTAAGAAAATTTCTCAATGGTCTAATTGTCAAGAAAGGGGACCTAGAAGGCCGGCCCCACCTAAGAAGCAGTACAAGAAACCCGCTAAGGATTAACTTGCGATTTGATATGAATATCCCTTTGTGGAAAAGGGATTTCGATATTATTCTCACGAAATTCTTCATCGATACTAAAACGAACATCAGAAAGAATTTTTCTTCGAGTGCCATAGTTCACGGACCCATACGGCTAGAGAAAAGTTAAGAGAAGAGTCTCCAAAGTCTTCAAAGAAGACCTGCGGTGCAGGGTCTTTTAAAATTCCATCTGCGTTCTTTGCCACTTCAAGCATGACTTGCTCAACTTTTTTAGTGTCACTTCCATAGGCCACACCGACATTAACATTGTAGCGAATAATCTCGCCAGTGAAGCTTTGGTTGATAACATTATCTGAGATGAACTTACTATTTGGGACTATAATCGCTGTATCGTCTCTGGTTAGGACACGAGTTGAGCGCGAGCCAATGTCGACAACTCTTCCGTTGACCCCATCAACACTTACAAGGTCTCCGATTTTAACAGGTCTTTCAAAGAGGATGATAATCCCTGAGATAAAGTTCTGCGTGATATTCTGTAAACCAAAACCGATCCCAACCCCTAAGACGGCACCAAGGGCCGCGAGGGACTTCATATCTACACCTAGAGTGTCGAGGGTAATAATAATCCCAATTGTTAGGACAAAGTATCTGGTGATCTTGGCGATTGATGTTGTGACACCAATTTCTAGACCACGGTCAGAAACAAAACGGTGCATCAGTCTCTCACTTATGCGTGAGAGGTATCTTGCCGTCATAAAGATAAAGATTCCAAGAATAATAGAGGCGAGGGTGATCTTTGTTCCTTGAAGTTCAAAGAGTGTTTTTGTGCAAAAGGCCAAGAATGCCTTTAAAAGCTCTAAGATGTTCTGCGTTTCCATAAAATCCTTTTAGTGGTTTCGATCTTGTTCAAGTTTAAGTCAAGAAATCTTGTCTTGTGACTTAATAGTAGTTTTTTATATTCTAACAGGGCAAAAATATGAAAGACAACCTATTACAATTCTATTCAATTGGAGTTGGGATTAATCTAATCCTCGCTCTGGCTTATGTAAAATTATCGACGAAGAGATATTCTGGTCATTTTAAAAAGAATGTCGCTAAGGTGAATATCCACATAGATCTCTTTGGAAATGTCGACCCTAAGCCAATTCGAATTGTGTCATCGTTCTTCTATATTTTTCTCAATATTTTAATGTCTTGGGTATTCGTTCCCTTTAATCTTATTATCCTATTTGTGAGAATTTATAGCAACTATAGCGAAGAGTTTTCGCAAGAAGTAGAAGAGTTAAATAATAGACTAAGAGTTGAAAATGATCTCGCACCTGAAGAGGTCTTCGTTCTCTTTCAGCTTTGCAATAAGGCAATCATTCCAAATATCTTTTGTAAGGCCGAGATTATGCATAATCTTGAGCAGTATAATCAATATAAGCAACTAGAGCTTTGCCCTTTCCTTGTAGAAAGTCATTTAGACCGTCTCATTCAATCTGAGTGAAATAAGACGATCTTTAAAAGTATTGATGAGATCACTGTAGTTGAGCTGTGTTAACTCTTCCAAAGACTTGTATATCAATCCATTAAGTCCACATGGATAAACATCTTTTAAGACTTGTTCGATAATTTCATCTCTTTGGATATTTAAAGCAAGTCCGTGGAGTGAGACAAATTTCACTAGTTGGATTCCCATTGAACCAAGCTTGTGGTGATCTTTCCAAAGCCCAAGTAAATCTCTTTCGTAGTCAAGATCAGTAATCGAAGACTGCTCTTCAAGAACTTCTTTTGCCACCTGAAAAATTTTATTCATAAGCTGTATTGTTTTTATTCTTTGGTGAGCGATATGAATAATTGGATAAATAACAATTTGCCCTGGATGGTGAAAGGTTAGTCCGCCTCCACGTTTAACATTGAAGACTTCAACGGGAAGTTTTTCACTTAGTTCTTGGTCAAACTCAACTAAGCTATGCTTTTCAATCATACCCCTTTGAAGACCTCTACCCATCGTGAGAACTCTTGGATGAGACGTAAGGATATAGAGACAATATTCAGGATTCTCATAAACAAACTGGTTTGCCGCTACTTGAAACTCAAGCGCTTTATCATAATCCCAATTAAGCTTAGTAATAATATGGTTATTCCCATTAACCAAAATATCTGATTCCTGAATCTGATGATCTTTTAGAAGTTGATTAAAGCTCATGACCTTGGGCCTTTAAGTGGTTTAAGTAATCAGCGGCCTTGTAACTACTTCTAACGAGAGGTCCACTTGCAACAAACTCAAAGCCCATCTCTAGTGCGATGTCCTTGTAGTGGTCAAACTCTTGAGGCCTATAATATTTTTCTACTGCTAAGTGACGCATTGTCGGTCTTAGATATTGACCTAGAGTTAAAACTTTTACACCAGCAGCTCTTAAGTCTTTCATCGTTTCAAGAATTTCTTCATGAGTTTCCCCAAGACCTAACATGAGAGATGATTTCGTCGCAATATGTGGGTAATTCGTAGAATAGTATTTAAGACAGTTTAACGTTTTCTCATAACCAGCACGGCGATCTCTCACCGGATGAGTCAATCTTTTAACTGTTTCTATATTTTGAGCGATGACAAATGGCGAGCTCTTAGCCAGTGTGTCCATGTGTTCTTCACAGGCGTCAAAGTCTGGAATAAGAACTTCCACTAAAGTTTCTGGGTGATCTTTCTTAATTCTCTTTACAATATTGGCAAAGTGACCGGCACCGAAATCTGGCAGATCATCTCTATCAACACTTGTTAGGACTAGGTACTTGAGGCTCATTGTCGAAACCATCTTAGAGGCATTGGATATCTCATTAAAGTCGACAACCCCTTGAGGATTCCCAGTATCCACATGACAAAACTTACAGGCCCTTGTACAAGTTCCTCCTAGAATCATCATTGTCGCAGTTTTTGCACTCCAACACTCCGAGAGGTTGGGGCAGCTTGCTTCTTCACAAACAGTCCAAAGCTTCTTATCTCTAAGGTCTTTCTTAACTTCTTTATAGTTTTCACCTGAAGGAATATCGACTCTCAGCCACTCGGGTTTTCTTCCTAGTGACTTCTTTTCTTCCAGGTGTTTTTCAGTCAAAGAAGATTGTTTGACCTTCTTGTCTTTGACTTTATTTCTCTGCTCATCATAATCGTACATAGGCACTCCATCAGCTCTTTTATCTAAGAGTTTTGTGATGTGGCAAGTTTCAATTCCTCAGATTCTTCTTTTTTCTCAGTCGCTAATAAAATAGCTGGAAGAAGGATGAGGTCTGAGACGAGCGCTAGGAATAGGATCACTGCACAATAAACACCAAATTTTTGATTCGGAACAAATTCACCTAGGACGAACATTCCAAAACCAAACATAAGCATAATTGTTGTTAAAATAAGGGCCTTCCCTGTTTGGGCCAGAGTTGACTTAAGGGCCGTGACACCGCACATTCCATGACTCTTTTTAATCTTATAATTGGCGATAAAGTGGATGGTGTCATCGACGGCTATACCAAGACAGACGCTGAAGACAATAACATTACCGATATTGATTTCGTCACCATTAAAGTACATAATCCCACTGGCCGTAGCGAGTGGAAAGATATTTGGAATAAGTGAGAGTACTGCAAGCTTAAAGTCTCTAAAAACAATGAGCATAATAAAGAATATCACTGGGATTGAGATACTCATTGAACTGATAAAAGTTTGAACAACGAGGTCATTAATTCTGTTGTAAATAGGAGATTGACCGGCCTCGTAAACATTGATTCCAATCTCTTTGGCCTTATCAAGAATCTTTTGAGTTCCCGCAATTGAGTTCATCGTGTCATTGACATCCCACATGACTATAACTCTAAATTTTCTATTATCTAAAGAGAGTTGGTTTTTTAGATCCATTCCCTCTGGTAATCCAAGAGTGTAGAGGAAGAGCTGGTCTGCCACGGCCCTTCTTGTTTCAGGGATGGCGTAGTATTCGGCCTTTCCTTCATGAAGAGTCTGATTCATCTTCTTGATAATTTGGATAAGAGAGTTTACGCGGACAACTTTTGGATTTTCGTTAATCCAATTAATAAGCTTGTCTGCTTTATTTAAAAACTCTGGGTCCTTAACTCCTTCAGGCTTTTCGCTATCAAAGACCATCTCTATAGCACGAGACCCGCCAAACTCACTTCTAACTAGGTTGAAGGTCTTTTTTACTGGTGTTGAGTCATCAAAGTACTCTACTGGGTCAGCGTTAATGATATTCTTTGAACCATAGAAGGCCATGACGATACCAAGTAGGGGTAGCGAAATATTAATCCAATTCTTATGCTTAAAGCAGAAGTTATAAAGGAAAGAAAGTTCAGAAAGGTCTTCGTTGATTTCTCTCTTTTTAAAGTTAATAAACTTGAGTAGTGGCCCAAGAAGAAAATAGGTAAAAATCCAAGCTAGTACCGTACCTAATCCACTTAGAAGTCCTAAATCGTGAATCGGCCTAATCTCAGCAGTCGTTAAACTGAAAAAACCAATAGAAGTCGTGACAGTTGTTAGGACTGTTGGGATAAAGTTTTTCTTCAGAGCATGAATGGCCGCAGTTATATTGTCTTCATGTTCAAAAACTATATTGTGACGATAGCTAATAAGAATATGGACGGCATCTGCTAAACCTATTGCGATGAGTACTGCTGGCACGGCTGAAAGAATATTATTAAATTCTAATCCAAGGTGTCCTTCAATTCCAAAGGTTGCAATAATTGAAACCCCAATAAGGGCAAAGGGATAGACAATAGATAAGAATGATCTAAAGAAAAGTGCAAGAATAAGAACAAGGCATAGAACAACAACTGGGAATACCAGTTTCATATCTCTATCAGAGGCCCTTGATAGGGACTCATTAATATAGGCAATACCACTGTGGTGAACTTTGATATCTTCTGTTTCAAATTTCTTCGTAAGTTCTTCGACTTCATTTACAATCTGTTTATAGGCGGGATTTTTCTTATAAACTCTTAAAAAGCTTCGAATATAGGCGACATTTCCCGTATGAGAGATGGAGTTGTTCTTCATTTGCTCATCATTGACGGCCATATCTCTTTTCTTCTTGAGGTTCTCAATATCAAGTGAAGTTTCTTCGTCAAAGAAAGGAGAGATATTGATATCGTCTTCAAGGGTATCAATCCAGTTTGCATTCGTTAGTGATTCAACACGAACAACATCTGTTACTTGCCACATTTGATCAGTTATTTTCTGTATCGTCTCAATGGTTTCTTTGTTAAAGATACCTTTCTTATTGTAGACAATGACATCAATGGTATCTGAACTTCCAAAAGTCGCTTCGTGATACTCGAGATCGTGGATCCTTTGATCTTCTGGTTGTAACCAAACCTTAACCGAGAAATTTGTTTTGATTTTATAAAGACCCGAGGCCGCGATGAGTAGGATAGTGAGCGCAAAGATAATCCAACGAATTGGATTTTGAACAATTGACTTACTTAGCTCTTGAGAGAATTTATCAACTTTTTTCATTAATTCTTACCTAGTTTATGAAATAACGCGATTATCTTAATCTATACTATGGGAATCTACAATTGAGATGCGTCGTGTCTAGAGAGAGTATAGTAAATTATTTTGATGCTGAGCGTTCGGAGTTGACGCAAGAACAGGTATTTGGAGAGGGCTTCTTAAAATGGCTTTATGAGTCACGATCTGGAAGCTTACTTGGACAATTTCTTGTGCACAGCATACCTTGTTCAATTTATGGGCTTTTAAAGAATAGAAAGTCTAGTCGTTCAGAGGTTTATAA
>NZ_AUNJ01000160.1 GCF_000447775.1 Bacteriovorax sp. DB6_IX | reverse complement strand
AACAGGAATTCCTCTTTCTTTCTTCTCAATTTGGTAACGGCATTGACCAAATGGTGAAATAAACTTCTCCGCTATCCAACCAACTTTTTGATCAGATTCTTCGCGATCAGCAAATTCAACTTTTACAAAGGTATACTCCACGCCATCAATCACCTTTACTTTCGTATCTTCAGTGTCCCATGACTGGAAAATTTTAACTTTCTCATTCTTTGAAGCTCTAAACAGTACAGTATCCAATTCTTCTGATCGAACATTTAGTGTCTTAC
>NZ_AUNJ01000159.1 GCF_000447775.1 Bacteriovorax sp. DB6_IX | reverse complement strand
GATACCAAATAACATCTTCTTTTCTAAAAACCTTAAATAAAATTATTCCGGCACCCACCCACTGAAAGACATCTGCTATATTGAATGAGAAAGGACCAAGGGGAATAAAATCAACAGAAGCACCAAGAATGATTTTATCAAGAACATTACCAAAAATTCCCGATATTAATAACGTCATTCCGAGCTTCATCACTTTCAATTGAGAAGAAAGTAGATATACGAGAATAAGATATACTGAA
>NZ_AUNJ01000158.1 GCF_000447775.1 Bacteriovorax sp. DB6_IX | reverse complement strand
AAGAGACTCTGCATTTAAGCAACAGCTTATTACAGAAGAAGTACAACTTGAGATTTACTCAGATATTGAAACACTCTTTGAAGACCTACTTTTCTTTCCTGTTATTGATGAAGACGGAACTTATAAGTTAGTTGCTGATGAAACAACAGAGGAAGAAGGAGAGTCATTCTATGATTGTGAGGAGTATACAGATTCAGTAGAAACACTAGTTGTAGATAACTCAACGAGCTCGACAAAGACGTCTATTGAGAATCAATGCCAATCATTTGATAAGGCATC
>NZ_AUNJ01000157.1 GCF_000447775.1 Bacteriovorax sp. DB6_IX | reverse complement strand
AGGATATGCGATTTCATTTATCTCTCTCAAGTGTTTAAATTTTATTTGCTTCACGAATCGCTTCTTCAAGCGATTTTTTTTGGCTTAATTTCGCCGCGAGATAAACTCTTTCAGGGTGGATCATTCCGCCAGAAAGACATTCAAGTCGCTTCTTCGGTATAAAGGCCGTTTTCATAACAATCTGTTTAAGTTGCATTGGCGTTAACTTGGGATTGATCTCGCTTGCACGCAAAATGATATTGAGGGCAAAGGGGGAGGCCATTGAGGTTCCGTTTAGTGCGAGACTTCCTCCACCTGAGTGAGCCGAGACAACCATTTGTCCTGGTGCAAAGATATCAACTGTTTGTTTTCCTCGTTTTGAAAATGAGGCCTCTTTTAATTTATTCCAGTCTTTTTGAGCTTTGTAGTCACTTGTATTGAGTGCGCCAACGATGAGCATATTTTCAAATGAGTATGAGGCCGGGAAATTTTGATTACCTGCTAAATCAAGGTCCAGTGCCGACCTACCGTTACCGGCAGCAACCGTAAATAGTGTCTCCGGGTTATCTTTTAAAAGTTTTTCCAAGGCAAAGAAGGATTCATTAGGCGCAGAAAGTGGAGCACCTGGAAATCCTATGGCAAAACTCATATTGGCAAATTTGACTTTATTTTTTTGAATATATTGATTTGCTCCAAGCAAATGCCTTGCGATGGCCACATCACCAGCAAAACCAACTAGGCCATAGTTCTTGGTCTTTTCAAGGGCCTTGGCCGCCACATGGGTTCCATGTGAGACAGGATAGGGTGTGTGAGTGAGAAAGTGTGTTTCTCGAATATTATTATCATCACGATCTAAGTCTAATCCGTAATCTTCTTGAATATGCCAACCAAAACTATCGTCAACTCGTCCATTGCCATCATTATCAATACCATCAAAGGGAATATCGACAGGTGAGTTGTAAAGATATTTTGTGATCGAGGGATGTGAGATATCAAAACCTGTATCAATGATCACAACGGGAGATCTTTGAGATTCAAAGAATTGCAATTCACCCCTTTTTGTAAGGAGGGCCCTTATGTCGAGATCACGACTTTCGTGATAAGTTCCCAGCTTATTTCCCTGAGGATCAAATGACGTGAAGCTTTCCACATGACCAGCAAATTCATAGCCTGCCTTGAGTTGGATGTGGAAGGTCTTTATGACTTTTCCTTCCTTGTTCAGTTGATCGATTTTATAGGGGTAGTAATCATCGAGTTTAAAGTGTTTGATGGCGCGAGGAGTGAAACTACTTTGATGGACAACCCACTCTTTGATGCGAAACTCTTCGCCATTTTTAATAATAATTTCTTCTTTTGATTTAAGTTTTTGCGTTTCAGTATCTAGCACTGTTTTCACAAAGTGATTTTCTGTAAAGTATTCTGACTTTGCGAGGTAAGTGAAGCGTCCCTCTGCACTCCAGGATTTTTCTAGAGTTGGGCCGAATACATTATAGAGTTTATGAGAAACAAGCTTCTTTGTTCTAGGATGATATTCCTTAGACTCTTTGAGCTCTCCCTCTTTGCACTGGTAATATGTTGTATAACCATATTCGTCTGTACTTTGCTCTGATTGCGGGCAAGGCACGGCCAGAGATTTAGTGGCCATTAAGATAAGTAAAGGTAGTGCTTTTGAAACTGTTACAAATTTTGTCATGGCCCAACCTAGGTCTCGATGCATAAATCGTATAGGGGATTGTAAGTTTTCTAGGATATCTTTGATTGTAAGTAGTTGAAATATTAATTGATTTTAATAATAGGAAAATCTCTCCGAGCTTCTTCTGTAAAGGCCATGATCTATAATAGGAGTTATTGCAAAGGAAATTGAATATGAGTTTAGTTGTGAGAAGTGCTCTTAAGCTTTGGGCCAAGGTAGGAATTGCTCCTGGATACCTCTATCAGTATATTGATCAGAATTTTAAAGACTCTCAGGATTTGAAGATGGCCAAGATTATCGGAGGAAATCAAGTGCGATGTGATCTCAGGGATCATGTCCAAAAGCAAATCTATTTCTTTGGCTGTTATGAGCCAATAGAGAACTTTCTCTTTTCTGGTCTGATTAAAGAAGACAGCAATATTTTAGACGTTGGGGCCAATATAGGATTCTATAGTTTAACTCTGAGTAATAAGTTAAAAACAGGAAAGCTCTATAGCTTTGAAGCTGTTCCAAAAACTTTTGAAAAACTCTCTTATAATATTGTTAAAAGTCAA
>NZ_AUNJ01000156.1 GCF_000447775.1 Bacteriovorax sp. DB6_IX | reverse complement strand
GACCTTTATTTAGAAAGGCCATTTCTCTAAATCTATTTGTTAAAGTGTCATAATTAAATTCATGAACTTCAAAAATTTCATTATCAGGCTTGAAAGTTACAGCTGTTCCAGTTTCCGTAGGGTCTTCTAGTTCAGAGATAACTTTAAGTGGCGCTTTAGCTTCACCATATGCAAATTCCACAGTGTGAACTTTACCATGCTTTTTAATTTCAACCTTTACCCACTTTGAAAGTGCGTTTACAACAGCTGCACCAACACCGTGAAGTCCACCTGAAACTTTATAAGCTCCACCTTCTTCATTAAATTTTCCACCAGCGTGTAACTTAGTATAAACAAGTTCTGCTGCAGAAACTTTTTCCACTGGGTGAATATCAACTGGAACACCACGACCGTTATCAACAACAGTAACTGAGTTATCAACGTGAATAATTACATTAATATCTGTACAGAAACCTGCAAGTGCTTCATCAACTGCATTATCTACAATCTCATATACACAGTGGTGAAGACCTCTTGTGGCCGTATCACCAATATACATACCTGGTCCTTTTCTTACTGCTTCAAGTCCTTCTAGAACTTTAATTTGGCTGGCATTATAGGTTTCTTCAACCTTACCAATTGAACCTGTCTGATTTTCCAAAGTGGAACTCCTGCTTGTTAATGGATTGAGCCTTTGTCGACGTAAATCTTATTTGCTCCATCAATTTTTTCTAACTCTTCCTTAAATTTTTCATTCGCCGTCGTAATTAAAACCTGAAACTCGCTAGTTTCAAGGAAGTTAATAAGCTTCGACCATCTAACCCTGTCTAGCTCGCCAGAAACGTCGTCGATTAAAACAATAGGGTAGGTATTAAATTTATACCTAAAGAGCTCTATATAGGCAAATAAGAGGCTCAAATAACTACATTTTTTGTTGTCCCAAGAGAGCAAAATTCAAAAGCATTGAGTCCATCAAAAAGAAGCTACGAGTCATCTTTATGAATTTGATAGGTAGTATGACCAACTACAAGGTTCCTTTCTAGGCGCTTTTGCATATAGTCATATATCTGTTGGGCAGAATAACCCATAAACCTCGAATCAATATTTATTTTTAATTGGTGCTCTTCTGAAAAGATGTGTTTATAGATTTCTTCACTTAGCGGTGCCAATTCATTTACAAAATAAATTCTCTTATTCAAAAGAATTGCAGCATACTCACTCATCTGCTGATCAATTATTCCTAATTGCCTCAAGTAATCGGTAGGCTTTTTAGAGAGTAAGGTGTTTCTAAACCTTAATGAAGAGTTGTATCTATTTAGTACTTTTTTATATTCGGGATCACACATTGAAATATGATCATCAAACCATTTTCTTCTAAACGAAGGGATATTATTAAATGAATACGAATCAAATGGATTAATAAAAACTAGTTCAGCTCCAATTTTCTTTCTTGTAGCTTTTCCATCCATAAACCAAGTTGAACCATTAGGATCCATCTTACCTGAGTAACTAATCATTTCTCCATCACATTCAAATAATGAAGAAAATAATATTTCTGGTTTATCCCCATCGATACCGAGGAACTGTGGAAAACTTGTATTTTTACGAAATGATTTTCTATTAGATAAAACGAAAAGAGCTTCTAATATATTTGTCTTACCGTTTCCATTCTCTCCAAGAATACAATTTATTTTTGGAGAGAATGTTATGATGTCGGGTTCTAAATTTCTAAAGTTCGTAACTTGTAATTTAGAAATTTTTAAATTCTGCATCTGAGTATTAGATTCTCAGTGGCATAATAATACCAATATAGTTCTGTAATTGATTTGATCTAACAATCACAGGACTAAGCTCATTATTTAATTCTAAAATAATGTCATCAGCTTCAATTATACTAAATGAATCCATTAGATACTTAGCATTGAAACCAATTTCCATTTCTTTCCCTTCATAATCAACAGGAATAGTTTCTCTTGCATCTCCAAGCGATGGGTGATTTGCAAGAACAGTTAATTGGTTTTCCTTAATAAGAACCTTTACACCGTTTGATTTCTCATTCGACATAATTTTAATTCTTTTAACAGCGTTGAAGATAGCTTCTTTATCAGCTGTTAATGTAAATGTTGTTTTACCAGGAATTACTGATTGATATTTCGGGTACTCTCTAGCAATTAATCTAATTCCTAGGTGGTACTCTGTTCCAGCATCAATATACATGTATGAATCGTCTACTGATACTTCTAGTGTTGTGTTTGGATATGACTCAGCAATCTTCTTAATTTCGTAAACACCTTTACGAGGAATAATTACTCCATTTATCAACGCTTCATTATTTTGTGTTGATAAGTCTGTTTCAATTAATGAAAGTCTATGACCATCAGTTGCTACAGCTCGTAGTTTTGTTTCAACTTCTTGTAGAAAGATTCCGTTAAAGTGTAAACGAGTTTCATCATTTGAAATTGCATATGATGTTTTACTGATTAGATTAGATAAATCGTCTGAGTTAATTTGAAATTTATTTTCAGTTCCAAAGTGGAGGTTAGGATATTCTTCACTCTCATAAATTAGTAGTGAATAGTGAATATCATTACAATTTATTTTTAGAAGATTTTCACCATCCTCTAACTCCATGTGGATATCTGTGTTAGGAAGTTCTTTTAATATATCGAATAAGTTCTTAGCGTTTATACAAAATGATGCATTACCTTCTGTTTCTGCATCTAGTGAGTACTTAGCTGATACTTCTAGATCTGTAGCTGATAAATAT
>NZ_AUNJ01000155.1 GCF_000447775.1 Bacteriovorax sp. DB6_IX | reverse complement strand
ATACAAGTCTTCCTCATCATATTTATCATATTGAGCAACAGTCTGAATCTTATACGACAAGTGGAGATTTATGGGATTATCTCTTTGATCTCAATAATGATAACCCTCAAAAGAAAGGTATTTTTATCCCTTGGACTTTAGAATTAGGTTCGTGGTTGTGGGTTAAGAAGAACCCTCTACAGATTCTCTCAACACTTGGAATGTTCAATCCTGTAAAACAACATCGATTTGAT
>NZ_AUNJ01000154.1 GCF_000447775.1 Bacteriovorax sp. DB6_IX | reverse complement strand
ATGATTAAACAAGTCGTAACAGGTTTAGCGTTATTAACAACTCTTTCAACAGCTACTCATGCGGGAGTTGACTTTGACGGAGTCATTAGAGCGAGAGGGATCAATGTAGAGTTTTCTTCAGGATCCTCATGTTAGACAAAGCTTAGACTCTTAAAGAGAATTGTTAATCTAAATAATGACCTTATGACTTGTGAAGCTCAAAATAGAGATAATGACCTTAGACCAAGACTTAGAGAACTCCGTAGAGAGAACAAGAACCTTAAAATTGAGGTTGAGGAACTAAGAAGATTATTAGATGCGACCCAAGGAGACAGCCAAGACGATGAGCTTTCACCAGAACT
>NZ_AUNJ01000153.1 GCF_000447775.1 Bacteriovorax sp. DB6_IX | reverse complement strand
GCTCTTAACTGCTTTTGATCAGCAAATTAAGAAATTAAAAACACGAGAGCTACAGGTTGAACAAGTCTTAAAGCAGAAGACGAATCCTAAAAATATTCTTTCGGCCTTATCTAAAATTGTACCGGAAGATCTTTGGTTCGATAAAATGTCGATAAATAAAGAGAAGAGGCTCTTCTTAGAGGGGGGAGCGGTTTCATATAGAAGTGTAG
>NZ_AUNJ01000152.1 GCF_000447775.1 Bacteriovorax sp. DB6_IX | reverse complement strand
TTCTTTAAGCTCAATAATAATATTATCTAAATCCCCTTCATAGACTTTCTTCCATGCGCGAATTTCTTTTGAGTTGATCCCCATGCGACCTCTGATAAAAATTTAATATTTCTTATATTTTGCCAAAGTATGAAATAATTAAAACTGGGAAAAAGTAGTCATCTCCGATTGGAGATGACCTTTATAGTGAATACTCTTCAAATTTTGAGAGAAATTTCTTGATAACTGAGTCAAGTCCTTCAAAGACCGACTGGGCCACAATCCAATGACCAATATTATATTCTTTAAAAACTTTAAGCTCTAAAAGAGGAATCACACTCTCAAGTGTAAGCCCATGACCCGCGTGATATCCGACCGGAGTATCCTTCACAACTTCATATGAACTCTTGAAGCTCTCAAGGTAATGCTGAATATCAACACCTTTTAAAAAGTCAGTCGCATAGTGCCCGGTATGAATCTCAACAGCATCGGCACCCAGTTCAATTGAGCGTCTCATAACTTCATCATTGGCCTCAACGAAAAGAGAGATTTTAACCCCTTCTATTCCAGCTCTAAGCTTTGCCATCATTTTCTCAATACGTGAGTATCCTTCAGCAGAGAGAAGATCCAAACCACCTTCTGTTGTCTTTTCTTCTCTTTTTTCTGGAACAAGACAAATCCACTCTGGTTTAATTGAGATAGCGATATCAGCTATCTCATCAGAACTTCCCATCTCTAGATTCAATGGCTTTCCATATTTCTGAGTCATTTCAAAGACAGCAGGAACATCTGCATCTTGAATATGACGTCTATCTTCTCTTAAGTGAATAGTAATTTGATCTGCACCGGCCTTTAAAGAGGCATCAGCAGCAAGTTGAACATTTGGATAACCTTCATCTCTTTGTTGTCTCAAAGTTGCAACGTGATCAATATTTACGCCTAATCTTGGTATCATTCTCTATTTATCCTAATTCTTTTTTAAGTACAGTAATGAGATTGTCGCAGATATCATTAACAAGCTCACGCTTATCACCTTCGACCATAACTCTGGCCAGTGATTCAGTTCCCGAGTATCTAATAACAACTCTTCCACGACCAGCAAGTTTTTCATTGGCCTCTTTAATGGCAGCTTGAAGAAGCTCAAGCTCATCAAGAGGCTTCTTTTCACCAACGGTGATATTTTTTAAGACCTGTGGAAAGAGTTCAATTTCAGAAGCTAATTGATCCACATCTTTTTTAAAGTGTTTCATGGCCTCAACAGTTTTCAGGGCCGCCAGAGTTCCATCTCCCGTCGTCGCATGATCAGTGAAAATAATATGCCCAGAAGGTTCTCCACCTAGCTTGGCCTTATTCTCACGCATATACTCCATAATATATCTGTCACCAACTTTAGTTCTGTGGAAATTTAACCCTAAACTCTGAAGATAAAGCTCAAGACCAATATTAGACATCACAGTCCCTACGACAGTGTCACCCTTTTTAAGATCTCCCTTATCAAGCATAAGCTTAGCAAAGATTCCAATCAGCTTATCCCCGTCAATCACTTGCCCGTGCTTGTCGATAACCTGAATTCTATCAGCATCACCATCAAGACAGAAACCGATATCAGCTCTAAGCTTAGTCACCTCTTCCTTTGCAACCTCAGGATGTAGGCTTCCACAGTTAAGATTTATATTCTCACCATTTGGTGAAACACCTATTGAGAAGACTTCGGCCCCAAGTTCACTTAGAACCATAGGAGCAACTTTATAACTGGCCCCGTTAGCACAGTCGACAACCACTCTCATGCCACTCATATCGTGCTCATGTGTAAGGGCAGTTTTTACGTGAACAATATAGCGACCATCGACTCCTTCAAGTCTCTTGGCGCGACCAATTTCACTTCCCGTTTTCTGAGGCATCTTTTCTGGATTAAGAACAAGATCTTCTAATAGGAGTTCAACTTCATCAGGAAGTTTGAAGCCATTAGCATCAAAAATCTTTATCCCATTATCATCAAAACTATTATGAGATGCTGAAATCATAACTCCTGCATCGGCCCTCATACTATCAGTCACAAATGCAACTCCAGGCGTAGGAAGTGGACCAGTGAAGATGACTCTTCCCCCCTGCGAACAAACACCAGAAGCAAAGGCCTGCTCTATCATATAACAGCTTAGTCTTGTATCTTTACCAACAATGACAAGAGGTCTCTTCTCATTACCAGATTTCTTTTGAAAGTAGTAAGTCACTGCACGACCAAGAGCTGTCGCGACCTCTGATGTCATAGGATAGACATTCGCCTTTCCTCTAATTCCATCTGTTCCAAATAATTTTCTCTCTGACATAAAATTCCTTAATATCTTCTTACTCTTATAGTTTCTGGATTAATTTGCAGAAGATGGACCCCTTCAGGAAGAATCGCTCGCAACTTCACATTAAAGTTCCCCTTCTTCTTGGCCGGTATCTCTGCATAAACTTTAACTTCACTACTTCTAATACTTCTGCCCTCAGGAGCTAGGACATCTATCGAGACGGCCCTTTTTGATGGCTTAAACTTATGAGTCGTAGAAATAAAGTTAATTGGAATATTCTTTAAGTTCATATTCGCTTTCTTTGGGCGAATATCATACTTGAGCTTAAATTTTTCCTTATTCATATAGTGAACATAGTGTGGCAACTCTTCAAGCTCCACATCAATCTCACCATTTCCAGTCAGGCCACTAATATCAATTAGTTTCGTCTTTGTCACTCCAACAGTTTTCATGACACTTCGAGGACCTTCAATTGAAACACTACCCGGACTAATCTTGGCATGAATAAGTTTTAAATCAGGCGGGAGAGAGCCTGCAATATTGCTCTTAATAGGAATCTTCTTATTAATCAGCTTATCAAAGTTGATTGTAATTCTCTCTGGCTCAAGTTGGACAACGTCCACACCAAAGGGCAGAAGAATATCACTATCTTTGATGAAGTATTGAATCGAGCGCTGCTTTTTAAGCTTTCTCTTACTTAAGTCAATACTGATATTCAGATCATCTTCTTTATACTCTTTTAAGAAAGCACGGGCACCTTTAAGAGTGACCTTTACTCTTTGAGACGACATTTTATCAACGCCGAGACCAACTGGTGAGATAACATCAATTTCAAAAACTCTCTTAATAGTAATTGGCTCCGAGTTTACAACATAGAACCAAAGAAAGACTGAAGTGATCAAACTCAGTATTTTTAATATGTGACCTTCAAGCCATTTTACTTTTTTTAAGTCGGCCCTTATCTGTTCTCTCATTACTTGGCCTCAATCTTTTTAAGCTCTTCGCTTAGTTTTTCACCTGTCCACAAGTGCTTCATATACTGTCTCAGAATATTCTCATCAGAACACTTGTAAAAGATCCCATCCACACAGACACTGATTTTTCCAGTCTCTTCACTAACAGTGATAACAACAGCGTCAGAAACTTCAGAAACACCAAGGGCCGCGCGGTGGCGTGTCCCATAGTGCCTATCAATATCAACATTCTTCGATAGTGGAAGAAAGCAAGCAGCGGCGGCGATACGATCATTCCTAATAATGATCGCTCCATCGTGAAGTGGAGAGCTGGTGGTAAAAATCGAGTAGATCAAATCACTATGAAGCTCACAATCTAGGGACGTTCCCGTCTCGATATAATTTTGTAGCCCATTCTTACGCTCAAGCACAATAAGACCACCAATTCTCTCCTTACTCATAACTGAGACCGAGCGAACAATTTCTTCAACATCAAAACCTACAGGCGAGCGGTCAAAGAAAGAGAACATCTTTCTCCCTGTTCCAACCGTGGCCAGTGCGGCCCTAAGCTGATCCTGAAAAAGAATGATAAAGATAATAAAGAAGTAATCAAAGAAGTGATCAAGTATCCAATTCAAAGTATAGAGATTGTAATTAATCCCAAGAGCATAGATCCCCGAGAGAAATACCATACCGATCAAAATCTGAACGGCCCTCGTCCCATGAACGATCTTTAAGACCTGATAAATTAGAAGCGCCACAATTCCCATGTCGGCAAAATCTTTTAAGGTCAGTTGTTTCAGTAATATTCCGAATAAATTCATAAAGTTTCTAGCTTGTCTGTCTTTTTTCTAGTTAAGGATGATCTCATTATGTCATACTATATTCATAGACTTAAGGAGTACTATCATGCCTACAAAAACGGTAATAGTAAACACTTCAGGAGAAGGGTTCTACGATATAACAGAAAGCGTTAAAACTCATTCCAAGCAGCTTATCGATTCAGATGAAGGACTACTCTACATCTTCACCATGCATACAAGCTGTGCCCTGACGATCAATGAGGCCTTTGACCCGAGTGCTAAGACAGATATGGAAAACTTTATGAAGCACCTTGCTCCGCGCAATCTCTCCTTTATCACACATACAGCAGAGGGAGCTGATGACTCCCCTTCCCACATGAAGTCAATTCTTCTCAATCAAAATCTCTGTCTTCCAGTAGAAAATGGAGATCTCATCATGGGAACATGGCAGGGAATCTATTTAAGTGAGTTTCGTGATGGCCAAAAAGATAGAAAGATTTTACTCAAGTTTATCAGAGGGTAAAATAATCGAGTTTAGCCGTGCTTTGACCTAGAGCTAAAGATTAAGGATAATTTTTGTATGAAAAAATTTATCACTTTAGCAACCTTAGTCTTAATTAAGTTCAACCTTCTTGCCGCTGATGAGTTCTACCATCATTACCCATCAAGCTCGATACCTCCTAATTTTAAGGAGGCAGCTCTGGCAATTCCAGCAGATAAGAGTGCCATCAGAGATATCTCTGTTCTTATCTATCCCCACGATCTCAAAAATGACTGGCGACATGGAAAACCCGATGACACAACAAAATTCTCAATACTATCTGATTCGATTAAAAAATTAACGGACGCCAATGGTAGAGAGTTAACATTTACAAATGCAACACTTTATAAGCAAAAATCGACAATCCTAGTTATCAAAAACGATGGGGCCAAGGCCTACCTACAACCACCAATTCAATTCAGTGTGACTGAAGCTGTAAAAATCGAAAGATTTGGAAACGAGGACAAATCAAATTCATACGTTGGAAGTTTTAAAATTGGACTCAACGAAAAAGGTCTCTACCTTGTCAATACCGTAGATATTGAAACATATCTTCTTGGAGTTGTTCCAAGTGAATCCGTTTCAACATGGCCAATCGAAGCTCTTAAAGCCCAGGCCCTAGCAGCGAGAAGTTATGCCCTCTACCACCTGATCAATAGTCGTAATAATGGAAAGGATTGGGATGTTGATGACACAGCAAGATACCAAGTCTACACAGGTGTTAGTCACAGAAAACCAAGTACCGACAGAGCTGTTAAAGAAACAGATAGCGAAGTTATTACATATAACGACAAGGTCATCGTGGCCTTCTTCCACGCTTTTTCTGGAGGATGGACAGACAAGGCCAGCGTGATCTTTGAAATGAGTACAGTACCTTATTGTGATGTTTCAAGAGAAGTATTTAGCAATGAAGAACTTAAAGATAATCTTCCACAAAGAAATCACTGGATTGTTGAGTGGAAAAAAGACTGGTCAAAAAAAGATGTGCTGACAAAGCTCAAAAAGCATAAAGACCTTAAGGCCAAGTTTTCAAAGTTTGATGAAACACAACCATTTGAGTTCTCTGTCCTAGACAGAAACCCGAATTATAATAGTGCGAGAACGATTCAAATCACTCAAGGTGATAATAGTGAAACAATGTACTTCAAGAAAATGCGAGGAGCGCTTGGTTGGAGTAATTTTAACTCATACCACTACTTTATTGAGAACGAGACACAAGACAGTGTTCAATTCAGAGGTTTTGGGTGGGGGCACCACATCGGTCTTTCACAGTGGGGTGCTTTTATGATGTCAAAATACTATAACTATAATTACCGTGACATCATTAAACACTACTACCACAACACTAGAATCCTAAAAACTGCTCCCCTTACGTGGGGTTCAGCCCAACCAAATAATCTCTAAAATATAAAAACAAATAAAGATGTCGATATGCTCTTACAGCATATCGACTCTCATCATGGTTGTTGCAAGCTTGTTTTTTTAGAGAAAGAATTACATTAAAAATTTGGGCAGTTATAAATCATAACGACTTTATGCAAGTTGAATACCATTAGCTTCAGGTATCTATCGGAAATAACAAGGAGCTTGAGAGCTCCTTGTCACTATTTGATTGTTTTTGAACATACTTTAGCCCCACTTAACTGGAGCAGTTTATCAGAACTTAGCTATTATTCCTGTTGTGTATGTGTAATCAGAAGTTGAGTTACCAACAACCGGCTCATTATCATACTTCCAAACATAACTAAGTTTAAGAGAGAATGTATTCGTCATCACCATCTTTAGAGAATAACCAACATTCACAAGATAGTCTTCCGACTCAGTAAAATTAGGAAGATATTCCACCCAAAGCTTAGAAGAATTCGCATTCGCAAAAACTCTCTCATAATCAATATATACTCTGGCCTTCGAGTCTTTCTTATCAGCAATAGACTCATCTATATTCTTTTCAATTGTATATCGATAGGCAACTTCAGACTTTGACTTATGCTTATCAGAACCTAGAATTTTATACTTAAAACCCAAGTCAGAGTTATAACGTCTAGACACTCCTGAGAAGCGATTAGCTTCAACAAGCTCTGACACAAAGAGTGCCGATCGATCATTAAGAGAACGATCATATCTTAAAAGTGCATCCCAGTTCTCAGCACTTCTTTCTCCATCAGATTCACCATAAGTATAGTTAACTTTGAAGTCAGCGGCGTGCTTCTTAGAAAAAGTATATGTATTTGCAGATTTTAAATTATAGGTTTTAACATCTGAGTTTCCACCACTAACAACAGCAGAAAATTCATCTTCTGTTTCAAATTTGGCCTGCGCAGAGACAGTTAGCAACAGAGAACTCACAATGAGAGCAGAATAAGATTTCATAGAACTTCCTTTTCTTATTATTTTTTGTTCTTCTTATTCTCGTTCTTTAATTGTAAAATGGCCAGTAAACCTTCAACATATTCGAGACGCTTAGAGTACTCAAGCTCATTATAATTTGACACGCTCTTATAGTTAAGAAACTCTCCAACACTTTCAAAGAACTTCTTCTCATGGCGATGAGAAATAATTTTCTCTACCGCGTGCTTTGTTCTACTCATGAGAAGTTCTTCTTTAATTGGCTTATCAATGACATCAAAGGCTCCCTCTCTCATAACTTGTTGAACCAATGACTTATCTGCGAAGGCCGTTAAAAAGATAACCTCACCAGGGAACTTCTTTGTTCTTAGTTGAAAGAACATCTCGTCTCCATTCATCTTTGGCATACTTACATCTGTAATAATGAGATCAATTTGCTGTTCTTCGACAATCTTGAGACCCTCAAGACCATTTTCGGCCTGGAAAATATTAGGTGTAATATCTTCTAGAACATCAACGAGAAGTTCACGAATCATCGCCTCGTCTTCAACGATTAATAGATTGATATCTTTTATAAGGGGCTCCCTGTTAGGTAAATACTCTTATATTTTAACCCCTAGATGCGTACTGAACAAGTACGTCTTTGACAATATTTTATGACATTTTTCAATAAAAAAAGGGAGCACTTCATAGTGTGAAGTGCTCCCTTTCTTCGTCATATTGAGATAATTCTATGCTGCTTTCTTTTCTTCTTCTTTTTCGACAACCTCGGCCTCAGCTTTGGCCGGCTCAGGCACTCCCTCAAGACTCTCAAGAACACTATTAGAGATAATCAATTTCTTTCTTAGCGCCTCTCGTGAGATTCCCATCTCTTTAGCGGCCTTAGACTTATTTCCATGATTTCTCTTAATTTCAGATAGGATCATTTCTCTTTCAATAAGTGCTAGTCTATCTTTAAGTGGAATAGAATGATCACTTACATATGGAATTGAACCAAACATTCTTTGCTTTTGTACAACATCAACAAGCGGTATAGCAGAGTTATCAAGGGCCACTTCAGTGATAATATGTGATTTCGGGTTATAGAGAACAGCTCTTTCCACACACTTTCTAAGTTCCTTAATATTTCCTGGCCAATCATGTTGCATTAGCTTTTCAAAAGCTTTTGGAGAGAAGCTCTTAAGTAGTAGGCCTTGTTTCTTACATTCTAATTTTAGGAAGTAATCAACAAGATGTTCAATATCGTCAGATCTTCTTCTAAGAGGTTCAATATGGACAAAGGCAGATGAGAGGATTTCAAATAACTCTTTATTCCACTCTCCGTTTTCTACCATTTGAGCAATGTCTTTTGATGTTGTGGCAATGATTCGACAATCAAAGCTAACACGGCCTCCATCAAGTCCTTTATTTTTTAACACAGTCAGAAGTCTTGCTTGCCACTCGAAGTCCAACTTGTGAACTTCGTGAAGAACGACCGTTCCACCACGAGTTGATGAAAAATAACAATCAGACTCATCTGGACCAAAGAGTTGCTTATCAAGAGTTGCAAAGTCTTTAGACTCACAATCAACTGTCTTATATTCATTGAGACCACGTCTTCCCTCGTGATGAAGAATTGTAGCGTAGAGTTGCTTTCCAACACCTGGCTCACCATAAATCATACAAGGCGTTGTAAGATCCTTTAACTTGATTATAGAATTTCTTAAAGAACCTACATGTGGAGTTTTTCCAACTAGAGCAAACTTTCTATCAAAAGGAGTTGAGAATCTTCTGATCTGAGAGTTTTCAGAAATTGGATTATAATTATGGAATACTGAAGAGAAGACAAGGGCCAAAACTTTCATTGTCTTTTCATCTTCAATTGTAAAACGATCTTGGTTTCTCTTATTGATAACTTCAATAACACCAATGATCTTATCTTCTCTATTGTGGATTGGGTGACAAATAATTGATTTTGTCTCGTAGCTAAAAAGACTATCAAACTCATCATTGAAACGAGAGCGATCACTCTTCGTATCAATATTTAGCGCAACTCCAGTTGTAAATACGGAACCTGCAATCCCAAGTCTATAATCAAATTTCAACTCATTCTTTTGAACACCTAAGGCAGCGACTGCTTCTAGCTCATTCGTATCAGGATTAATTAAAAAGATACTAGAGCGTTGAGCATTAAGAAGCCTTACAACTTCTTCTAGCATAGAGTCTAGAAACCCATCCTTATCACCAAAATGTGTGATATCTTTGAATAGCGACAGTAGTAATGAGAACATCTCAAAACCATCACTGGCCTTGGTATATCTTTCTTTGAGAGCGGAATCAATAAGACAATCTTTTAGGCGATCTGATGAAAAACTAAGAATATAGTTTTCTAGAAACTTATGAATTTTATCTTCGTGATCAATTTCTACACCATAAACGATTTCTTCATCTTCTATACTATTTGAGAATGCTCTAACGACCCTTCCCGTAAGATCAAGGTGATACTTTTTAAATTGTAGAGAAATATTTAACTCTGTTCCAACAGTGATTTGCTCCATTGTAGAAAAACCAAAACCTGTCACAGATATATCTACGAGCTTTGCATCATCGATATAGACCATATTCCCTAAGTCATTTTCCCTTTCAATTAGAAACCTTAAATCATCAGCTTCTTCTACAGGAATTCTAAACGACTGATAGAATTTAAATTCTGAAAAACTGGCCAAC
>NZ_AUNJ01000151.1 GCF_000447775.1 Bacteriovorax sp. DB6_IX | reverse complement strand
TAGGTGTCCTTGGATTCCACTATGCTTTTGCAGACTATAACTCGAACGAAAATGTCCTAAGAAGAAAATACAATATGCTTTTAACTTCAACACCTGACTCGATTATTAGTTTAATACTAAAGGACAGAGGTCAGATTGGTGTTATTACAGAATCACTATTAAGAAAAACTATAAACCAAGAAAAGAAACTCAAAGACCAAATATTGGTTTCAGAGGTTTATGACCAAGAATACAAGCATACGGCCCTTGTTAGCAGTAGTTCACCTATCCGCTTACAGGAATTGGAAAGCTATATTGCACTCTTAAAGAAGACCGGCTCTCTCCAAAAAATTCTTAGTAAATACGGTATTAAGAATTATTAAATTCCTTTCCACGATAGAACTGATAATCTGCGATACTCAATAGCTCGAAGTCTTCCGGAGTGTCTCCATAGGCGAATATCTTCGTATAGTCTCTAGGTGCTAACTTCTCAAGAACCTTCTTCAGTTTATACGGTCCCGAACAATCTTCTGAACTATAAATTCCCAAACAAACTTCTTTTTGAAACTTAACTTCAGAACAAATGAGTTCTACTCCATGTTTTTGACACCATGGCTTTAGGTAGAGATCAAGAGATGCAGAGACAATAAGTACACGATCCCCTTTTGCTTTATGATCTAAAAGCTTTTGATAGATATCAGGACGTAAAACGCTGTCCATAAAAGGAACAAATTCTCTTCCTTTTTGCATCAGCTCTTCATGACTTCTTCGCTTAAGGGCCACTTCGACAATATCTTGCCTCATAAATGTTCCCTTATACTTACCCAATTTATAAAGAAAGATTTTCGGCATTAACCTAATCAGGCCAAGAGCATATCGAGACATCGGTGTTGTCTGTTTAATGAATGCAGTAAATGTATCAACCTTAGTCAAGGTTCCATCAAAATCAAAAAGTGCTAAATTCATAATAATACTCTTCTATTTCTTAACGATTTTGACAACCTATTTAAACTGCTCCCCTTAAGTGGGGCTAAGTCCCCCTAAATATTTTAAGTTATAAAAGCAAATAAAGACGTCGATATGCGCTTGTAGCATAACGACTTTATGTAAGTTGAATCTTTTAAGTTTCTGGTATCTACTTAAAATGACAAGGAACTTGATACCTCCTTCTCTGTATTTGATTAAACTAGATTAATTATTAGCACTATCAATGTATAGCAGTTTAAAAAGTATCATTCTATTTGCCATGACTAAAACTATTGTTAAAATATATAACGATAAGGGGAAGAAATATGAAGTGTTATACTGTGAAAGTTGAATGTCAGTGCTCTCAAGTTGAAGGAGAACTCAAGAACATAAGTCCACAATCTGGAAACCACATCAAATGTATGTGTATAGATTGTCAGACTTTTGCCCATTTTCTAGAAAAGAATGAAGCGTTACTTGACAGAAATGGAGCGACAGAACTTTTTCAAATATCCCCATCTCAAATTACTTTCACTAAGGGAGTAGAAAATATCAAGGCCCTGAGACTTAGCTCAAAAGGTCCATTTCGGTGGTACACAAAATGCTGTCAAACCCCTATTGCAAATACGATTGGCCTAGACAAGGACTTTGCCGGTGTATTTGTCGAGTTTATGAAATTTGAGGAAGATCATTTTTCAAAGCAAGATGCCTTGGGCGAGATAAAGTATTACTGTATGGCAAAATATAGCAAGGGAGAACCACCAGCAGGTGCCACTCAAGGCTTTCCTAGAAGTCTCTTTTTTAAAGTCGCTCTTAAACTTCTTTTAGGTAAGCTGACAAAGAACTATCTTCCCAATCCTTTCTTTAACGAAGAAAATGGACTCCCAGTCAATGAATGTGAGGTTCTTGAAAAAGAAAAGCGACAACTCTTAAGAAAGAGATGCTAACAAGACAGCAAAAAAAGTTAACTTAGAAGATAAATATCGTAAGCTGACTTAATAAGCAGCCCAAGTAAGACGGAGTTAAAAACTTTTTTGACAACCTTTGTATTTCCCGAAACAACAAAACTGCTACCGATATAATTCCCTATGATGCTTGCGATAATGGCAACAAGCGCAATCTTCCAAGCAATAAGACCCTTAATGAGAAAAATCGCAAAAGCAGTAATATTACTCGTGAAATTGATGATTCGAGCATTAGCAGAAGCATGATGAATTTCCATATTCATAAAGAGAACCATCGCGACAATAAGAAAGGTTCCGGTACCTGGTCCAAAAAAGCCATCATAACAACCGATAACTAATCCGATGAGAAAGCATCTCAACAAGAGAGCAAATCTTGAAAGAGAAATGACATGGTCGCTCTTAAGTCTTGATTTGTAGATATTGAGAGCGAATATAACTGGGACAACAATGACCAGAATATAAACCATCTTATTACTATCTAACATAGTGGCCAGATGAGCACCAAAAGAGGAACCGATAACTCCCCCAATTATCCCATAGATAAGAATCTTAAAATCTAATCCAGAACTGCGAATATAACGATAGACGGAAATTATCCCACCTGAGGTACTAACGGTTTTATTGGTCCCTAAAATAAGCTCACTTGGAACACCCATCGCAATATAAGTGGGAACAGTGATTAGACCACCTCCACCCGCAATCGAATCCACAAATCCAGCAAAGCAGACCATGGTAAAAATAAAGAAATATTGTATCAATGAGTATTCCACAGCTTAATTTACCCCAAAGAATCAGAAGTACCAAAGAAAAAGGACCAAACGCCCAATAGCTAGTAATAAAACTAGGCAATTTACAGGGAATTTATTTAAAATAAGATGAACTTAATCACTAGGAATCCATGTGAAGTTATATACAGTAAAATTTATTACTCTCCTCATCATGTCTCAATTGAGCTACGCCAATGCCTGCTCAAAAACACAGAGTGTACCAAAATATAAGAGTGTCATTCAAAATCTCTTAAAACAAAATGCTAACTTAGATAAGATCACTCAAGGAAAGAAGATTGATCATTATTCCCTTCAAGCAATTTTTGGTCATCAATTTGAAATATCAAAAACAGATGAAAGAATAGCTGAGTTTAAAGAGACTCTTAATAAGAAGAACGGCATTCAAATTGAGAATGAGTCACTTGATAACTGCTTAAAACAGCTCGGTTTTACGAACTATCAAAAAGAACTTAGAAAACAGAGCTCTCTTCTTCTTACTAAGAAGATTGAAATCCTAGAACAGAATCGAAAGTTTCTTGATTCGATTAGAGAGACAAGTTTAACAGAGAATACCCTTCCAGATATTAAAGACAAAATTTCAAAAGACTCCACTGTAGCGCTCAAAGAAAAATCAACTCTTGAAGATGATTTAATTAAAGGGCAATCTCAATCTTTAAACGAGAAGAGCTCAGGTAAGAGAGAGTTAATTGAATATAAGAATCTCCTAACAAAGATTAAGATAGAACTCTTAGACAAGAGAATTGAGGCCAACAAGAATCTTGAAGAGAAGATAAAACTCTTTGAAGATCTCTCTGCAAAATTAAAGAGGCTATCAAGTAAAGATAATCTTGATTCATATAAAGTCTTGAAAGAAAGATTTCTAGAAATTGAGGCATTGTGGCTTTCTCTTTCAAGTGAAAACTATTTTGGTCTTTTTCGTATTAGCGAATCACTGAACTTACCAAATATTCCTGCTGCACTTGATGAGAAGAAGTATGAGACAAATATTTCAGACATCACAAAATTACGTTCAGAAATCATCCAGCTAAGAAAAGAGATTATTAAAAACTATACACAAAAGAAGAACCAAGAACTTAAACTACTTAATAATCTTGTTTCAAGCAGTAGTGCCATAAGAGAAAGTTATTACAATAAGCTTGGTGCATCCTTCTTTTTTAAGTCCGTGAAGCAACTTGATTTCTTAAAAAAGATCAAGAATGAGTTTATCTCGGCTCCTTATAGGGCCGTGAGCTACTTCTACTCGAAATACCTCTATCTCAGCGAACAAGTTTCTCTAGGAAAGGAAGGTTATGTCAAAATATCGGGTCAGCTCTTTATACTCATACTTGGTATTATCTCATTATTTGCGATGAATATTCTCTTTAAGAAGCTCAATGACTGGATAGATCAGTTCTTTGAGTTTCTCTTCAAGCGCCAAAAGAGATCATTCTTACTTAGGAAGTTTTTCTCAATTTGGAATAAGATAAAAGATAGCTCTGTTCTTATTATGTGGATGATCACTCTCTACATGATACAAAGTTTTAAGTTGTTTACGAACTTCAACCTCTTTATTAAAGTCGCTCAAGTTTATCTGGCAGCACATATTATCAAATCAGTTGTAACAATCTTCTTGGGAAGTATCTCTCGTCTAGACTCAGGAAACTTCTTTGAGTTTAAAAAGAAGGCCAATGAAACTTCTGATAAATTTAAGAATATCTTCTTATTCTATTTTTCACAATGGTCTTTATAGAGGCCACGTGTCGGTAAGGTCTACTTCTATAGCCTACTTAACGTAATCGTCGTTATCTATTCTCTCTACCTCTACTTTATTGAGT
>NZ_AUNJ01000150.1 GCF_000447775.1 Bacteriovorax sp. DB6_IX | reverse complement strand
TTACAAAATCAATCATATATCAAACTAAAGAGGCTTCCATCGGAAGCCTTTTTCTTTACCAAATCTTAACTTTGTATTAGGTATTAACCAGTTCATAATACCTCTATGCCAGATTCTAAGTTGAAAATTCTATTCGTTGATGATGAGCAAGATCTTCTCGATCTTTGCGCAGATGCCTTTGATATGGAAGGGCATGAAGTGATTGGGATAACAAATGCTCCCGATGCTTTAGAGCTCTTGTCTCAAAACCAATATGATGTCATTATTTCTGACTCAAAAATGCCAGAGATGTCTGGTGAACAATTCTATACTAAGGCCAGAGAGTTACTGGGTGAGAAGCTTCCACCTTTCTTTCTTTCATCTGGTGCTATTGATCTCGATGAGACGGGGTTGATTTCTCAAGGGGTGAGAGGACTTATTTCCAAGCCCTATGATATAGAAGAAATGATTGAACAGGTTGTTAAAGAGGCCAATAAATAAAAAAGCTCCTATTTAAGGAGCTTTTTTTTTATTAGGCATTCTTATCAGAATTATTTTCTATAGAGTCTTTCTTCTCTTTTTCTGGGTCCTCGTTAAGACCCTTTTTAAAACCTGTAATGGCCTGTCCCATTGATTTACCAAGTTCAGGGATTTTCTTTCCGCCAAACATAAGGACTACAATCGCAAGTAGTATAAGACCTTCACCAATTCCTAATCCAAACATATCGTCTTCCTTATTTTAATCTACTAATAGATTTTTGAGAGATCCATAGAATACTTCCCTGGAGCGTATTCGGCAAATCTCTTATTCTTTAAGTCTTTATATTGTCTCTTACTATTGCTAGTAGATGCAAATGGATAAATACAAATTCCACCACGTGGAGTGAATTCCCCAATAACTTCTAAGTACTTAGGCTTCATAATTTTTGCTAAGTCATCACAAATCTTCTGAATGCAGTCCTCGTGGAAATCTCCGTGATTTCTGAAACTGAATAGGTATAATTTCAGGGACTTAGACTCAACCATTGTCTTATCAGCAATATAGTTAATATAAATTCTGGCAAAATCTGGTTGGTTTGTCTTTGGGCAAAGAGAAGTAAACTCTGTGCAGACAAATGTTGTCCAAGCATCACTTTGAGGATTCTTATTAGGGAAGACCTCTAAGATCTCTGGAGAGTATGTGTCAGGGTAGTCAGTTCTATTAGAGCCTAGTCCAAGTTCTTTGAGCTCTTTCTTAGCACGGCCTTGAGAAAGTTTTGTTTCTCTTTTCTTTGTCGTTGGTTTAGTTTTTGTCGATTTTTTTACCGCCATAAGAACAGTTCCTTTGGTTTTCATTTCTTTTATTTCTTGATACAAATACTGAGAATTATACAACACACTCTTATCATTGGATAGCTTTTATGGCAACACGTCATCCATTATTAACATTCCCAAAAACAAAACCGATCACAAAGGTGGTACTGGTACAATTGGGATCACCTAAATCACCTGAAGTATCAGATGTACGTTCATATTTAAAAGAGTTCTTGGCCGATCCAAGAGTCGTCGATATCAATCCCACTCTTTGGAAAATTATTCTCAACTGTTTTGTGCTTCCGTTTAGACCTAAGAAATCGGCTGCGCTCTATTCGAGAATTTGGGAGGGAAGTGAATTTCCTCTAACTAGGATTACTCGTGAATTTACTGAGAAAGTAAATGCTTTAACCAGTGAAAATATTGAAGTGGCCCATGCCTTCTTATTATGTGAGCCTAGAGTTGAAACAGTTTATGCTCAGTGGGAAAAAGAACTGGATGAAAGACTTGATCCAGCTTCTCGTTTGATTGTCATTCCCATGTTCCCTCAGTATTCAGAGAGTACTATCGCAAGTGGAATTGATTTCTTTGGGAAAATGCTTGAGACAAAGGTTCGTATTCCAAACTTTTCTGTCGTCACTCAATTTCATAGAACGAAGGCCTTTATTGATAACTCTGTTGTTAATATTGAGAAGACGCTACAAGAAAAAACAGTTGATGAGTTAGTTATCTCTTTTCATGGAATTCCTAAGAGGCGAGTGATCTATAAGAGAGATCCTTACTTTCAACATTGTTTTGAAACATTTAAACTCATCAGAGATCAGATAACTTCAATTCCACATGACAGAATTCATATGACATTCCAATCACGTTTTGGATCAGAAGAGTGGTTAACCCCTTATACAGACGACTATGTCGAAAATCTTATCGAAGGTGGCAGAAAGAATATTGCTGTTTACTGCCCGTCTTTTGTGGCCGATTGTTTGGAGACTATTGATGAGATTGGGACGGAACTTCAAGAAGAAGTTGCAGAGATTGGAGGAGTCATCCATCATGTTCCTTGTTTGAATACTGATGAGAAGTGGAACCAAGATTTTGCTCAATATGTTGAGTGTATGGTTAATGAGGAATCTAAGGTTGCTGAATTAGAATATGAATTTAAAGAGGAAGAATATATGGAAATGCCTAATCAAACTATGGAAGTCCCACCTTTAACTGATAAGGCGAAGAAGTCTTTAAAAATTGTTTTTCTGACTCTCTTCTTAGATCTTGTTGGTTTCAGTATTATCTTCCCATTATTTCCGGCCCTCGCGAAATGGTATCTTAGTGTCGATGCAGATAATATTTTCTTAAAGGCCATTTTTGGTTCAATTACTGCTTTAACTGAGACGGGAGGAGCTGCTAACTTTAGCTCTATTGTTCTCTTTGGTGGAGCACTTGGTGCCATCTACTCATTACTACAATTTGTTGCGGCCCCTATCTGGGGAAGTATTTCGGATCGAATCGGTAGAAGACCGGTTCTTCTTATTTCGGTTTTTGGACTCTTTCTAAGTTACGTACTGTGGTTCTTCTCTGGAAGCTTTACAGTTCTCATTCTTGCTCGTTTTATTGGAGGAATTATGGGAGGTAATATTTCAACTGCAACTGCCGTTGTGGCCGATGTCACTCAGAAAGAGAATAGGGCCAAGGGGATGGCAACAATTGGGATTGCCTTTGCTCTCGGTTTTATTATTGGTCCGGCGATGGGAGGAATTCTCTCTCTTGTGAATCTTCTTGATTATTACCCGTGGCTTGCAGAATATGGAGTGAATCCATTCTCGATGCCTGCGGCCCTTGCAGGTATTCTAGCTCTTTATAATGTAAAGAATCTCTATCAGAAATTTGAGGAGACTCTTCCTGAACAAAGACGTGGGAAAGAGACAGGCGAGAGAACAGCGAATATTTTTAAGCTCTTTAAGCCACTTCCATATCCAGGAATTAACCTCGTTAATATTGGCCACTTCCTATTCTTAATGGCCTTTTCTGGGATGGAGTTTACTCTGACATTCCTGGCAGCAGAGAGATTAAATTACTCTTCAATGGACAATGCTTACATGTTTATCTTTATTGGGTTCATCATAGCTTTTGTTCAAGGTGGTGTTGTTAGAAGAAAGGCCCATTCGGTAGGTGAGAAGAAGATGGCCTTAATGGGGCTTATTTCTATTATTCCAGGGCTTCTCTTTATCGCTTTTGCTCAAAGTTCATTCTTAATATATGTTGGGCTTTTCTTTTTAGCGGTAGGATCTTCAATGGCCATTCCATGTCTGACTTCTCTTGTTTCCC
Organism: Bacteriovorax sp. DB6_IX; assembly: GCF_000447775.1. Taxonomy (GTDB): domain Bacteria; phylum Bdellovibrionota; class Bacteriovoracia; order Bacteriovoracales; family Bacteriovoracaceae; genus Halobacteriovorax_A. Next base: position 292 of record NZ_AUNJ01000150.1, on the reverse strand, counting down.
TCTACACACCAGTTGAAAAGCAGGGACAGAGTATTGGAGTTTTCAGATCACTTGGAGCTCTTTCAAGAGTTATTGGTCCAATTGTGGCCTCACTTGTTTATTGGAAATTTGATTCGGCCATGCCGTATCTCGTAGGATCGGCCTTCTTAATTATTCCAATTCTCATGACAGCGAAACTTCCAGATTATAAGCACTAATATTAGCACCCTTCGGGGTGCTTTTCTTTTTCTATTCGTTTGCCAATAGGCCATCAAGATGAAATAATTTTTATTCAAAATATTTAAAACCTAAA
>NZ_AUNJ01000149.1 GCF_000447775.1 Bacteriovorax sp. DB6_IX | reverse complement strand
CATACCAAGAATCATTAGTGAGGTTGATAATATAGCGAGGTCGTTCTTCTAAACTATTAAGATAATCCATTACATAACGAGGAAAGAGGACTTCATAACAAATTAAACTCATGAAACTTTGATTATCATATTTAAAGTGAGTGTAATTCTCTCCTTTAGCGAAGAAAGAGATATTCTTGATGACTTTCGCAAAGTAGCGATTTAGTGGTCCAAAAGGTAGCCCTTCTCCAAAGGGAATGAGTATTCTCTTGTGATATGTTTGAGCAATTTTCCCTTGGTCGTTAATTAAAATTGCCGTGTTGTACTGTTGTTCAAAAAGGTCAGCCCTGTAGCTCGCAAGATCATATGTCCCAATAAAGAAGTTGGTTTCCATTTTTCTTACAAGAGAAGCAAGTTCGTAAGGGACACTCTTTCTTTGAGTTGTTGATAATATTCTTGGATAAGAAGTCTCAGGCCAAATTATGAGATCTGGTTTTTCTGTATATTCTTTAGAGCTCATGTCTTTAAAAACATTAACAACTTGATTTGAAGCCAGTTGAATTCCATTTTCCGACTTGAGTTTGAGGTCATTTCCAATATTGGCCTGTACTAGCCTTAGACGAGTTTTATCATTGCTATTGGGAGTCTGAATATCTCCAAGAGAAAACTGTATGATTAGGGTACTAATGATAACGAGCCAAGGAAATTTATTTCTTTGTTTTTGAATAGTCAGTAGATAAAGACAAATTCCAATATAGACACTAAGAAATGAAAAGATTGGTGTTCCAAAAATTGGAGCAAATTTTAGCTTTGGAGCGAGTGCTAACCAAGGATGTCCGAAAAGAGCTGGAAACTGTTGTGGCGTATAATACTCTAGGACTACCCATAGTGTTGCCATGGCAATTGGTAAAAATCTATTCTTAATACTAAGAAGTGCTGGGAACTTTTTCTTAATAAAGAAGTAGATCAAAACAAAGAGATAAAACTGGGGAGCAATAATAAGAGTAAAGAGCTGCCACATAAGAATATTAAATGGAGGAAAGAGTCCCCCAAAAACTTGTAAGGTAAATGTTAACCAGTAGTATCCAACAAGATTGTAACCCCAGAGAAAGAGTAGGGTATTGATAAGAACTGATTTTAGCTTTACGTCCTTATCAAAGAATTGTGAAAAGTAGATGGCCGCAGAAAGTATAATTGCTGGAAAGAGATGAAAACTATCCTTGAAGGGAAATGCTAAGGCATAGAGGCCACCAGCTAAGAGATAGATAATTTTCATTTTATTTTCAAGCAATGTTTTCATAGAGCTATTCTACTTTCTCTAAAATAAATTTGCCAATTAAAGAGGGACTTTATTACAATTTAATTATGGATACAGACTTTCTACAAGACGTAAAAGAACACGCCCACAATTTTGAAAATATCAATCATATTTCCAAAGCGCAGCAATGCCCGAAATGCCAAAACTTCTTAATTGAAGAAGGTATTTGCCTATCATGTGGATATAATCTCAATTTCAATCTTCTAGGAGAACCTCTAGGGGAGAAGAGTTTCTATACGATTCGTGAGAATTACTGGGAAGGTCTTTCTCTTTTAGAAAGAGAGAACTACAAGTTATTCAAGGATGAGGTTAAGTTTAAGCACTACTTAAATAAAACCAAAATGAGGTATAATGATCTTTTAGACTTCTTTTATTCAGAAGCTTCTCTTGAGGATCAACACCGAGCACTTTATCTCCATGAATTAAGAGATTTAATTCTTGAATTGATGGAAAACGATGTGGATGAGGAAGAGATTTGGAAGCCACTTAATGAGAAGCAAGAAACTGTACAAAGTGCAACTCTGTCGCTCTTTGATCAGATCAAGACTGTCGTCAATGAGAGTAAGGCCATAAAAAAGGCCAACCGAAAAAACAGTCGTCTAAACCTCTTTGGAGGAGGAAGAATTTCTGTTTCATCAATTATTGTAGGAATTCTCTTTTTAACTTTAGCGGTAGGGCTGTCTTTAGCTTATTTTTCTTATCAAAAATTTAACTAGGCCAGTTTCTCTGGCCTAATAGATTATTTCTTTAGTCTGTAGATAATTTTTCCTGACTCTTTAGAGTTAGCAATATTTCTCTTTTGTTGCTTCTTAGCTTTTGCAAAAGTTCTCTTATCATTATTTTGTCTGAACATTTGCGTTGCTAGTGATTGAGCTCTTGTAGCATCTAGTCGACCTTCTGAACGACACTTTCCAATTAGGGTAAACTCCTTCTTTGCTGAAAGCGTGATGATTTTCTTTAAATCATGTGGCTTTAGATTAGGAAATTGTGCTTTAAGCATTGCTGCAACTCCTGAAACAAATGCCGTTGCCTGACTTGTTCCAGTTAAAAAGTTTGCTCTTGATCTTGGAACCGCTGATTTAATTCTTGATCCAGGGGCCGCAATATCAACACTTACTTTTCCGTAGTTTGATGAACTAAGAACTTGTAAGTTTTGATCGTGAGCAGTTACAGTAATGATATTTGAAAGCTTATAACTAGCTGGGAAATAAGCATTCTTCTTATTATCAATATTTGACTCTTCATTTCCTGCTGCTGCAACAATAAGAATACCTTTTCTTTCAGCTTTCTTTAGGATTTCTAGCTCTTCTAGATCTGGCTCTGGTCCACCACCTGAGTAATTGATGATATCAACACCCTGATCTACAGCGTACTTAAGAGCTTGAATAGTTGAGTCTAAGTTATCTTTTCCTGAAGCAGTTCTATTGTAATACTTCAAAGGAAGAATTTTAACTTTTGGGAAAACACTTTTTACGATTCCAGAGACGTGAGTTCCATGTCCATGTGTATCAAATGGTCTTGTTGCGTACTTTCTTCCTTTTGAGAAATCAATTCCATAGTTAGTTGAGCTTGAGGCTCCATTTGGAACATAGATATTATCTTTAAGGAATGGGTGATTAGGATCAATTCCAGTATCAACAACTGCAACAACGATTTCTTTCTTTTGTTCAAATTTCTTCCAAGCCTTTGCAAGGTTGATAGATGACTTCGTGTTAGACGGTTTTACACCCCAGCTAGCATAACGAGACTCAAAAATGGCAAGGGAGTTAAAGTCTTCGTTTTGATACTTTTCTTTTGTAATCTTCTTTTTAAGGTCTTTAAAAGAGACTGCTTTAGATGAGTTAGCCTGAGCATTAAATGTAAATGCCATTGTCGCTGCTAAGAATAGGAATTTAATCTGCTGTGGTGTTCTCAAGTTTGCTCCCCAGTTATACTTGATCGTCACCCAATATAAAGCAAGTAGAATGCCAAAAACACATTGTATTATCAGGTGGTTACAGACGTTTTGTAAATACTCTTTGCACAGCTTTTATATAGGTGTCAATTTTCTGGACAAAATGACTCGTGGTCAGTGTACAAATGGAGTGCGTTTTGAGACCACTTTTTTGCAAGTTGTTGAAACCCTGAATAGGGCTTTTGGCACGGGCCTTGCTCTTAGTAATAGTGACAGGAAGTTATGCACCAGGAGGGAAGCATGAAAAAAAGGGACACTATTTTTATTTGGAGTTTTAGTCGTTTTAATTGGAGTATTTGAGGCAACTCCTGATAATTCAATCTCTTATTTATTAGGGAAGAAACACAGAAATATTGCTAGCTTTAACCAACCTATGGAAGAGAAGGTGAGCTTAGATCAACAACTTAATGGGTTATTAAAGTTAAACCCGGGTAAACATGTCAAAGTTTATCAAGAGAATTTTAAATTAGAGAAAAAAGCCAGCTTGTAATAGCTGGCTTTTCTTTTATAAGAATATAGATATTGCAGTTGAGAGTTGATTAACCAACTTTTTTGAATCTATTCTCTTCACGCTCTCTTTCTTCTGCGTGAGTGATACATAGATCCGCCCATGGTTGGTTCTCTAGTCTTTTCTTTCCAATAGGGTCATCACACTCATCGCAGTGACCATATGTTCCTTCTTCAATTCTTTGAAGAGCGAATTCAATATTTCTAAGCTTTTCCATTTCTCTAGCTCTCATATTGAATGTTACCTGTTGATTGATAACAGCTGTCGCGATGTCTGCTTCATCAGGTAGATCATCAGAAGAAATTTCTAAATCTTCTTTTCTACGGATAACTCCGTTATTTAAAATTTCAGTTTTTAGTTTGAGTAGTTTTTCTTTGTAGTACTCTAGTTCCTTCTTTTCCATAATCTTCCTCCTTGAGAAGCAAACCTATAGTCCTTATAAGCTTGAGCAATAGTTTATTGTGCTCAACATCATTATTTTATAATACTGGTCAATTTTGACACAAGTAGAAAAATAAGTGGCAAGCATTGCCATCACACCAAGCTAATTAGTCAGATTTTACCTTCTCAATTCCTCCTGCTTTACGCTCCCTTCGAGATGACCCATTTTAGCGTTAGACCTATCGGCGGCCTAGGCTTTTAAAGTTAAAAATAATTAAGTCAGTAATTTCAGTAGTTTGAGATAGTTTTGTCCTAAAGAGATTCCATTTTATCATTCTGAGAAATTGCCCATTTGCAGTGGCAGCATTGAGATATGAGGACTTTAGAGTAGAATATTAAAGACGCTATTCGATAAAATCATTTTAGGGAGGAAATATGGAAGACAGAGAAAAAGCCTTGGCCGTGGGACATATCCCGTCGGGATTATTCATCGTTTGCACCACAGATGGAGAGACAAAGGATGGTTATTTGGCCAGTTGGGTACAACAAGTTTCATTCTCACCACTTATTATCGCCGTGGCCTGCAAGCCTGGAAGAACTGGTTATGACAAGATTACAGCTGGTGAAGTCTTCTCAGTTAATGTTGTAGGTAAACACCATATGGATTATTTAAAACATTTTTGGAGTGGCTATGATGCTGAAGATAATCCATTTGGAGAGATTGATCATAAACTTGGAGAAAATGGGGGCGTGATTATTAATGAAGCTAAGTCTGCTATGGAATGTAAAATGGTCTCAAAAGCTTCACCAGGAGATCACGATATTATCTTTGCAGAAGTTCTTTCAAGCTATGAACTTAACCCTGCAGCAGATGTTAAAGTCCACATAAGAAAATCGGGATTAGATTATTAATAAAAAAGGGAGCTTTGAAGGCTCCCTTATTTCTTTAGACGTATCTTACAAATGATCTTGGATCTAAGACTAATTCACCAGACTTTTCTTTATCTCGAATATATTTCACAATTTCGTCTTGCGCCTTATTGATGGCCGATGCGGGCTTAGGAAGGTCGAGCTTTTCTAAGAACTCATCTCGGATACTATCAGTAACTTCAGAGAGAAGATCGAGAATCAGCTCTTTACTTGATAACCTTAAAGAAGCTGCTAAGAGATCATGATTCACATCTAAGAGAAACTGTCTCTTCATATCAGTCGTTAAGTAGCGAAGTCTGTCTATATCTTCAACTCTATCTCTAATATTGGCCGCGAGTTGGGGATTCTTGGATCTAATAGAAGCAATGGTCTTTTCAAAGTCCTCAGGATTGAGGCCATTGAATTTATCTGTATCAAGTCCTTTAACTCTTTGTTGCTTTTTCTTGATGACACTTCCAATTGATTTATAGGTAATAGAATCAAGAGATTCTATAAAAGTGCATCCGATACGAATAAGCTTCGAATCAGATTCTCTTGAAAGAGAGAAGGGTTGAACATCTATGATTTGGGCCTTGTGGCCTTTAGGTATTTCTTGATCTGTAATCGTTCTAATCGAGAGGATATAATCCTTTTTAAGCTTATCTCTTTCTGATTGATCAACAACGAAACTAATACCAGCCGTAGAAATATCTGTAAGAATTGCTGATTTAATATCCTCGCTGGCTCCAATGGTATAAGAGACATCTTTAAAGTCTTGATACTTGTAATAGAAACGATCAGAGACTCTACGATCTCGAAATTTTACTTCATATGGTTTTTTAAAACTAATTTCACCATTTGTGATTGAGAAAACATCTCTTTTAAAAAGAACATCTTCATCTTCGCAGTGGAAGAAAAGAGGATTTTGGACATTAATTCGTCCGTAGGCACCCTTATATTTTTCATCAAGTTTTAAGACACAGCTTTCTTGAGTTATTTTAATCAAAACCCCTGTGAATTTCTCTCTCGAGTCTTCGAAGTTTTGCCATAGAGTGAACTCTTTTACATCTTCAATTAAAGATTCGAATCTTTCACCAATATAGTCACTATTGTAGCATGACCAAAGTTTCATGATCGTCCTTATTGCTTAAGATTACGCCAACTTTTACCTTCTCTATACTTCTCGTTTTCTGCCATTTATTAACGGCTCTTCTATGTTGAGAGTAGGTCTCAGAGAAAATATGTGTTCCATCATTCTTACTTACAAAGTAGAGGTAATTATGCTTTTCAGGGTTTAGAACTGCTTTTATTGATTCAAGTCCAGGATTTGAAATTGGGCCAACTGGCAGTGCGGGAATTTTATAAGTATTGTATGGAGTTTTTTCTAAGAGATGTCTCTTTCTTAGGTTTCCATTATAGTTTTCGTAGATCCCGTAAATAGTTGTAGGGTCTGATTGAAGTCTCATTCTCTTCTTTAGCCTGTTGTGGAAAACACCAGCAATTGCAGGTCTTTCGAACTTCGCACCAGTTTCTTTTTCAACAATAGAGGCCAGAATAATAACTTCATGCTTACTTAGCTTTTGCTTAGAAAAATCTAGTCCTTCAGTCTGCTTGTTAAAAAGATTAACCATCGTTTTAATGACAAGAGGGGCGGGAGTATTTTCTTGGAAACTATATGTTTCTGGATAGAGGTAACCTTCTGCTCTATGACTAGGAATTCCTAGCTTTTGAATAAAGGCTTCATCCTTTGCATACTTAATGAACTCTTCTGCTTTTGTAATACCATTGCTTTCTAGAATTTCAGCAATTTGAAAGAGGTTTCTTCCTTCTGGAATAGTCACCTTCGTTGTAATAGATTTTCCGCTTGTTAGAAGATCAAGAGTGTCGACCATCGTCATTCCCGGAGTCATATTATACTGACCGGCCTTGAATGAAGTTAACTTATTATTAAACTTCACAAAGCGATGGAAGAGCCTGGCACTGTAGATCATTTTACTTTCATCAAGACGGTAGTTAATTGATCCAAAAGTATCACCTGGTCTGATTGTAAAAACAGTTTCTTGCCCATTATAGGCCCAGATGTAAATGGCATAATAAACTTGAGCACCTGACATGACTAAAGCAAGCATTGGTGCCAACACTAAAAAAATAATAAGATTTCTTTTGCTCATAAAGTAAGGATATCTACTTAAAAAAACTTTGCAACAATTATGTTTTCGAAATGAAATCCTCGAGTATTATGATGGCGGAAACTTCATCTATTTTCTTTGGATCAATTTGAAAATTGTATTGCGCAGAGTTAAGCATTCTCTCTTTGGCCGCTTCGGTAGTTAGGGTTTCATCTTGCTGATGAAATTCGATATCAGTAAAGACTTCACTAAGTTTATTCATCTTATTAATCATCTCACGAGACTTATCTGTCTCGGTTCCATCTGTTAAATAGGGAACTCCAAAGATAATCACTTCGACAAAGTCTTCTTCTATAATTTCAGTAAGTTGAGAGATGAATTTCTCAAAACCTTCATTGATGATTCTCCCTCTGCCTAGAGGAAATGGTTCTCGACCTGGAGTGAAAGAGGCGAGGCCAATAACCTTTTCGCCATAATCTATGGCCATTAGGTTCTTTCCCGCAAATTTAGAAAAATTTGGAAAGTTTTTAAAATCTTGCATAGTTATAAAGTAGGTCGACTTGTGCATTAAGTCAATATTACACTTACGGGCAAAGAGCTTGACTATAAAAGGGTTAGAGAATAATATGAGTTTATCTTAATAAGACAATTCCACCGACATTAACGTCCAAAAATCTTTATTTAAAGACAGGAATATTACCTTTTAATAAATAATCAAAAAATATCGTTTAAATTATATCAGGAGAAAATTTTAGTATGCATCTTAATGATCTTAGAGAAAAAGAAATCACTGAGTTAAACAAGATGGCAGGGAAGATGAAGATTGAAAACTCTGCAGGTCTTAAAAAGCACGAGTTGATTTTCGCAATTCTTAAAACACATGCCAAGAATGATGAAGAAATCTTTGGAGCAGGGGTACTTGAAATCCTTCCTGACGGTTTTGGATTCTTAAGATCACCAGGGTATAACTACCTTCCTGGTGCCGATGATATCTACGTAAGTCCAAGTCAGATTAGAAGATTTGGTCTTAGAAAAGGTGATTCATTAGAAGGTCAAATTCGACCTCCAAAAGATAATGAAAGATACTTTGCGCTACTAAAAGTTAATACGATTAACGGACAAACTCCTGAAGCACATAAGAAAACAGTACTCTTTGATAACTTAACTCCGCTTTATCCACAGCAGAAAATCAACCTTGAATTTAAGCCGACAAACTACTCGACAAGACTTATCGACATGTTTGTTCCACAAGGTTTTGGTCAAAGATGTCTTATTGTAGCTCCACCAAAAGCAGGTAAGACGCACTTACTACAAGAAGTTGCTAATGCAATTACTTCTAATCACCCTGACACAAGTCTAATTGTTCTTCTGATTGATGAAAGACCGGAAGAAGTAACTGATATGAAACGTAACGTTGATGCTGAAGTTGTATCATCTACATTTGATGAGCCAGCAAATAGACACGTTCAAGTTGCAGAGATGGTTCTAGAAAAAGCAAAGAGATTAACTGAAGCAGGAAAAGATGTTGTTATCCTTCTTGACTCAATTACTCGTCTTGCAAGAGCTTATAACACTGTTGTTCCACCATCTGGAAAGATCCTTTCTGGTGGGGTTGACTCAAACGCTCTACACAGACCAAAGAGATTCTTCGGTGCTGCTAGAAATATCGAGAACGGTGGTTCTCTTACAATTATTGCAACAGCTCTTGTGGATACTGGTTCAAGAATGGACGAAGTTATTTTCGAAGAATTCAAAGGAACTGGTAACTCAGAGATTCAACTTGATAGAAAACTTCTAGAGAAGAGAATCTTCCCAGCTCTAGATATTAATAAGTCTTCTACTCGTAAAGAAGACCTTCTTATGGAGCAAGCCGATCTTCAAAGAACTTATGTTCTTAGAAAAGTTCTCCACCCAATGTCGACTATTGATGCGATGGAGTTCATGCTTCAAAGAATCACAAAGACGAAAACAAATACAGAATTCATGGAATCAATGAATAGCTAATAACTGACGCCCCAATCGGGGCGTTGTTATTTATAGAAAGGAATCTCTTATGAGTATGTTTGATAAACTAGATGCCGTTATTGATAGGTATGAAGTCCTAACGGAGAAACTAGCAGATCCAACAATTTATGATAGACAGGATGAGTTCAAAAAAATCTCATCTGAAAGAGCTGCAGTTGAAGAACTAGTTGAAGTTTATAAAGAGTATAGAACTCTAGTCTCTGATATCGAGGAATCGAAAGAAATCTTAAAGAACGAAAAAGATGAAGATATGAGAGAAATGGCCAAAGAGGTTATCGCTGAGTGCGAGCCTAAACTTGAGCCAATGCAAGAAAGACTTAAAATCCTCTTACTTCCAAAAGACCCTCTTGATGAAAAGAACGTTATGGTTGAAATCAGAGCTGGTGCTGGTGGAGATGAGGCCTCTATCTTTGTTGGTGACGTTCTGAGAATGTACCAGAACTACTGCCGTGAACAAGGGTGGAAAACAGATATCGACTCAATCTCTCAAAATGATGAAGGTATTAAAGAAGTTATCTTCTCTGTTTCAGGGGATAAGGTCTTTTCAAAACTTAAGTACGAATCAGGTGTACACAGAGTTCAGCGTGTTCCTAAGACTGAATCTCAAGGCCGTGTCCATACTTCGACAATTACTGTTGCAGTTATGCCTGAGACTGAAGATCTCGATTGGCAACTTGATATGAATGACGTCAAAATTGAGGTTATGAGAGCTTCTGGATCTGGTGGTCAGCACGTTAACACAACTGACTCTGCCGTTAGAGCAACTCACATTCCTACTGGAATTGCCGTTTATAACCAAGATCAAAAATCTCAGATTAAGAACAAAGAGAAGGCCCTGAAGATTCTTGCGGCCAGAATCTTTGATAAACTTCTTCAGGAAAAGAATGCTGAAGAAGCTGCTGAGAGAAAAGGACTTATTGGAACTGGGGACCGTTCTGAAAGAATTAGAACATATAACTATCCTCAGGGAAGATTATCTGATCACAGAATTGGGTTAACTCTTTATTCTCTAGATAAGATTATTGAAGGGGACTTGAGTCCTGTTGTAGATGCACTTATCGCTCATAATCAAGCTGAACTTATGAAGGGTCAGGAAGAGTAAAGAGACTTGTTCTTCTAAAGAACTGAGGTGAAAATGGAAAGTCACTCACTAGAAAAATTCACAAAGAAATTCTATGAAGATAAGAGAGAGTTCCTGGAAGAAAACTATCCAGGAATATCTCTCCATCGTCTAATGCAAGAGCTGCAGCACTATAGTGAAGATGAGCAACAGAAGAGATTCTTTGATTCTCTAGAAAAAGGTGTCCCTCTTGAGTATATAAGAAGTCGCGCCTACTTTTATAGGTCAGAGTTTATTGTTAATGAGAATGTCCTTATTCCTCGCAATGAAACTGAGATTCTTGTTGAAAGAGCAGCTCAGTTTGCAAATAAGCTCCATCGTTCTCTTGATGAAAGATTAAAATTTGTCGACGTTGGAACCGGGAGTGGAGCGATTGCTCTTTCTCTAATTCAAGAGCTAGACTTTCCCGTTGATGCTTTGGCGACAGATATTTCAGAAGATGCACTCAACGTTGCAAAGAAGAATAACTTCTTCCTCCGTTTTAAATATTCAAAAGATTCCCAACTAGATTTCATCCAAACAGATCGTCTTGCTGGTGTGACTGAGAAATTTCATCTCATTGTTTCCAATCCTCCTTATATTAAAGAGGAAGATGACCGTCATAAAGTACATGGTCAGGTTGAGAGTTATGAGCCACATCTTGCGCTCTATATAAAAGACGCTAAGTATGACCAATGGTTTACAGACTTTTTTAAACAAGTTGATGAAGCTTTACTTGAAGAAGGACTGTTCTTTATGGAGGGTCATGAAGATCACCTTCAAGGACAGAAAACTTTATTAGAACAATTTAATTTTACAGATGTTGAAGTGATAAAGGACTATACAGGTCGCGATCGCTTCCTAAAAGGTATAAAGAAATGCAAAAACTAAAAGTTAATGGACCAGTTAAATTATCTGGAGAGGTGGCAATCTCTCGTGCGAAGAATGCTTATCTTCCAATTCTTGCAGCTGTCTTACTAACTGATAAAGAAGTTAGGTTAAAGAATCTTCCAGATTTAAGAGATATAAGAACAATGCTGAAGTTACTTGAGAACCTTGGCGTAACGATTTCTAAAGATGGAGATACAACGATCTTCGACGCTTCGACTTTAAATAGTCATGAAGCTACTTATGATCTTGTAAAAACGATGAGAGCATCAATCTTTGTTCTTGGCCCACTTTTAGGAAGGCTTAATAAGGCGAAAGTCTCTTTACCTGGTGGCTGTGCCATTGGAACAAGACCAATTGATATTCACCTTTCGAATCTAGAGAAGATGGGAGCAAAAATTGATCTTAATGCAGGTTATGTTGAAGCTAATTCTGAAACAGGTTTAAAAGGCGTTAAACTTCCTCTTACTTTTCCATCTGTTGGTGCAACTGAAAACCTTATGATGGCAGCAGTATATGCAGAGGGAACGACAGTTATTGAAAATGCTGCAATGGAACCTGAGATTGATGATCTTGCTAACTTCCTAAATGCTATGGGAGCAAAAATTTCAGGAATCGGAACTTCTAAAATTACGATTGAAGGTGTTAAAGAGCTATGCTCTACAGACTACGAAGCCATTGGCGATAGAATTGAAGCTGCCACATATGTCATTGCAGGTCTTATGACAAACTCTTCGATTAAAGTGACTAACTTTAATCCTGAGCATTTAGAATTTGTTCTCGATAAGCTTAAAGAAATGGGTGCTCAACTTGAGATTGGAAAAGACTTTGTTCAAGTTAGTCCTTCTAAGCTTAAAGGTGCTAAGATTGAGACTGCACCATACCCAGGATTCCCGACTGATGTTCAAGCACAAATGGTGGCCTTATTTACACAAGTTGATGGTAACTCATTTGTAAAAGAAAATATTTTTGAAAATAGATTTATGCATGTTCCTGAGCTAATGAGATTAGGAGCACAAATTACTCAAGAGGGAAAGGCTGTTTTTATTGAAGCCCCTCAACAACTTAAGGCCGCACCTGTTATGTGTACTGACTTAAGAGCTTCGGCTGCACTTGTCTTGGCCGCTCTTTGTGCAGAAGGTGAGACAATTATTGATAGAATCTATCACCTTGAAAGAGGTTATGAAAATCTCACGATGAAGCTTCAGGCCCTTGGTGCCACTATTGAAAAAATTGATTAGGAGTAGGAATGTCTGATTGTTTATTTTGTAAGATTTTAGCGGGAGAGATTCCAAGTTCAAAAGTTTACGAAGATGAAAAGGTTGTAGGTTTTAAAGATATTCAACCACAGGCAAAGGAACACTATCTCTTCATTCATAGAGAGCACACAGCTAATGTAAATGAGATTTCTGAAAATTCTCCTGAGCAACTGGCCGATATTTTCCAAGGGATCTCAAAGTTTACTAAGAGCAATGAGTTAGAGAAGAATGGTTTTAGAGTTGTGACTAATCTTGGTCCACATGGTTGTCAGACTGTTTTTCATACTCATTTCCATGTACTTGGTGGAGAACAACTCAGAGGATTTGGGAGCTAGCTTAGCTCCCGCTAATTCAATATAAGAGTTCAACACCCATAAATAGAGTCGTCTCTTTTGCTCCGGCAAGAGGTCTCATAACCCCTCCCGAAATATTCACATGATTATTTATTTTTTGCTGATGTTCAAATGTCACTGTTGGAGTTGCTCCAGGGACAAATCCTGGTGTTGTTTTATCTAATCTCGTATCATAGACCAAAGTTGATTTAAAACTTTGACCTTCAACTTCTGCTCCGAAACGTCCGGTTCTTCCAAGTTGATTTCTATTAATAACTACTGCAGTGGCGGCGACTGAAAGTGTATCTGTTACTTGATGATCAAATCTTGTATGAACAAAATCGGCTGATCTGGCCATCATGTAATCGCTATCTACGTCTCGAAAATCTTCTTGTCCTAATTCAAATTTGCTTCCTCCTGAGATTGTGGCCATTGTTGAATTAGTCACTTTGGCTTGCATTTCTAATGCCGGAACAAGATCAAGAGCGAAGTTGGAATTGGTCTTATCCTCTGCTTTATCACCAATACCAAATTGAACAGTACTTGTTTGAACTGCACCTAGTTTAGCCTTAACATCAACCTTCTCTGTCACTTGAAGTGGCTTAGATTTTAGATCAGCATTTACTCTAAAGAAGAAGAGGGCCTGATCGGTTTCAGGGGCAAATTTATTTTTAACATGAGCAAAGGTTCCACCTGTTGATAAATCGAGATCAGCGATATCAAAGTCATACTTTCCTTTTATATCAGAAGCAATTCCAATCACTGTTTGACCATCAACTGTTTCTCCGTAGAAGACTTGGCCAGCATTAAAGAGATTAACTTTCGCAATATTCGAGTTAAACCTTTCTTGCCAGTCTATTTCTTCAGGCTTTCCACCTGAAACATCAGTAAGCATTTTTCCAAGATCTGTTTTTAGGGCACTTACAAACTTTCCATTCTCATCATAGAGTCTATAGCTAACTGTTGTCGCAGGAATAATCCCATTTTGTGTAAGGGCAAGAGTTCCTGATTGATTACTTGCCATAACTTCACCGTAATTTATTCTAATTGTCTTGTCAGGGTCCTTAGGATCGCTGCAGGCTACCGTCGCGTGACCAGTCGCTCTTGCCGTTTCATAACCTGTGACTTTACACTTTAATCCCATTTCATTCAAAATCTGGACTTGGCCAACGGCTATATCACGACAGATTCCTGATCTTTTCTTAATATTGTAACCATCAATTAATTGTTGAAGAGTGACTATACCTTGGCTTGCATCAGTCCCTTCTTTCGCTCTTTCAAAATCATAATTGGAATCAAACCTTTTTCCTATGTAAGAGGCAAGTTTAATTTTTTCTTCAAAGCTTAAGTCGCTCTTGGCATCTCTAAGAGTTTGATAGCGTTGTGAAGAACCTTGTTTGAAAATTTTATTTAAGTACTCACCAACTTTTGCTGACTCTTGAATTGGAAATTTTAGATCTTTAAACTCTTTATTATTATATTTTAAAAGAAGTCCTAACTTACTTTGATAAGACTTCTCCTTGGCCAAATTAGAATCGAGTGATTTATTCTGATGATTACATGGCCTATGAGAGAGTAGTGACTCTTCATTTATCTTCTTTTGAAGTTTTGCATTTTCATACCAATAGGTAGTAGTTTCTTTATCTTCGTGAAAAGAATCAATTTGAACATCATCAATTTCTTCTGTGATTTTAAGATTTGTTTTCGAAAACTCTTCAAGGCTTTGTATGAAAGCTTGAGTGTTTAATTGAATGAGTGAGAAAATTAGAATTAGTTTAAAGTCTTTCATACCTATTAAATCGGTACAAAAGTGAACAAATATTAAGAATTGAGTTCGTGCAGCCCGAATATTGTACACAGGCTGCACTTGTTTTATTTAATTATCTACAGTATCTGTCGTAAGCAAGATCTGCTTCACCAAATCCACCAGCAGCATATGGATAAAGCTTGTCACACATAGACTCAAGTGTGTATGCCTTATCAGACTCACAGTAGAGTTTATAAACTATATTGAATTCCATTTCCACAATGTCTGAACAAATTGGATAGTTTTCAAAAGATACACTTTCCATTTTCGCTGTCGCCGAAAATGCCATTAGAATTGAACAAAGAGCTAAGAACTTTCTCATATTTTCCCCCAGAATTTAATTTTGATGGAAAATAGATTTTTTTTTAACAGATAGACAAGTGAAAATAGGTTACTAGAAGTATTTACAAGAAGGCCAAGGATAAAACCTTGGCCAAGTATTTGTTATCTCGATAGAGACTGAATAAATGTTTGAACGATTGATTGCTGAAGTCTCGTAAATTCAGAAACTGTGGCCATTACAAGAAATGGGCTCTTCTTGATTGAGCCGGCCAATACAAGTTGACCTTTTTCCGGAAGATATTCTGCTACAGTGAATTGGTTAACGAATTCTTCCTTATAGTTGTCCATAAGTTTCTTTTCGAATTCACGTCCCCTTCTTTCGGATTCGGCTATTTTGTCACCTTCAATCGTTACCTGGATAAGTGTGTTCTTATCATCATTCTTACCGATCTTCTTAAGGTCGTTGTAGATAAGTCTGATTGAACTTGCTCCGAGATTATTTTTGAGGATAAACCAAAGCTCTTCAAAGAAAGCAGTTCTATCATTTGGCCAAAGAGCATTGAGGTGATCTACAACTTGATAGA
Source organism: Bacteriovorax sp. DB6_IX (assembly GCF_000447775.1). Taxonomy (GTDB): domain Bacteria; phylum Bdellovibrionota; class Bacteriovoracia; order Bacteriovoracales; family Bacteriovoracaceae; genus Halobacteriovorax_A. The sequence goes on along the minus strand of NZ_AUNJ01000149.1, from coordinate 2,300 downwards.
GTTCTTCTAGAAGGATGATATTATTTTGTAGAATCCAATTACTAAGAACCTTACTAAGAACTTCCTGGGCCTGAGAGTTTTCTAACTTTTCAAAGCTCTCTTTTGTTAGGCTAAGTTCATTTGCAATTCTAATAGGGTAGAACTTCGAGCTGATCATCATAGCTTCTTTGAGAGTATCATCTTCGGCCAGCTGTTCTTCATCATAGAAGAGAACTTGGAGATTTTGATCTTGAAGCTCATCTAAACCAATAACTTTACTCGAGTTAGAGTTTGAAGAAAAATCCATTTCTTTTATAATTAATTGGTTCGCGTTTTTAACATACCCCATTTGGCATTGCATTATTACCTCTCATAAATAGTCAACTATATGAGTCTATCTTTTTTGGGACGGCTTGTGAATGGCCAGGGGAGGAAAACTTAACAGCTTAGACCTTTATGGTGCCAAGAGTTAAAATAGGTTTATGTTACGTTTATTTCTAGCCTTATCTATGACTTTTAACATTTATGCTCAAGATGAGTGGTTCTTCATAGATATGATGAACGGTAAAGTGCAGGAGGTCGAAAAGAAGGTTGGAAAAGTTCATTATAAGAATCGTTCAAAAGCGTATCAAATTGATTTCACTGGAGATGGGGTAAGTGAGTATCTCTACTTAGAATACTCTGATGGAAAAATTATGGCGCACTTTAAAGACCAGAATTTTGAGCCCTTGTATAAATTCCAATTCCCACTCAAGGGTCACAGTGCTCGAGTCTACAGAGTTTTAAAAAAGAATATCTCACAAGATAGAATAATGGTTCTCTTTCATTACTTTGCAGGAGCGAGTAGTTATCTTGGGAAAGCTGGATCAGCTTTTCTCTACGGTGGCGTCGTTGAAAATGGAAGCTTTAAAGACTTTGAACTGACGAAGCTTGGCTCTATTTGGTTAGAAGAACAGTACAGAGACAATTATTTAAGAAGACTCTATGAAGTTGGATTTAAGGATATCGATAATAATGGTCAAAAGGAATTGATTATTAAGTCTGGTCCAACCAAACGAGTTATTCATTATGAAGGAAAAGGGAAGTGGTTAGGTCTATGAGGCTTTTGGCCAGTCATAGTCATCATGATCTTCGTGGTCATTATGAGCTTTACTTTCTTCTTCGCTCTTAATTGTTTCAACATCTTCAAGACCATGAATATCTCTTTGACGTCTTCCAAGTTTGTAGAATGTAATCCCACTAGGCAACAATAGGTAAGAAAATAAGAAATAGAATTAGTAGTTTTCCTGATGAAGTTGATTCATCAGTAGCGCTATCTACAGCAAGTTTTTCGGGAGAGTGAATTCTCTCTGGATTTGCTTGTGCTTTACTAGAGTTTGGTTTTCTTTCGAAGTTAAATCCCTTCGCTTGCTCTGGAGGAACTTCCTTATATTCTTCAATTGAGACACCAATGACTGGATCAACAGCGGGCTTTCTTGCGAAAGCAGGAGTCATTAACGTAGATATAAGTGAAATAAGTAGCAATTTTCTCATTAGATCCTCCGTGATCAGTCGAGAAACTTCGACTTTCGATAAGAGATCATTACCCTTATCGTATCTATTTTACCATTTCCTTAGTATTTTTGTAGGGAGGCACTTTTACACATTTTCTATCTGTATTATTTTTGTCAGCTACTCATTAAAATATATAAAGAAAGACTAGAGAAATCCGATATTTAAACCATGAAAGCATTGAAGAAAATCAAGGCAAATCCAGATGGTGTGGAGATTGCATTTTTCGAGATCGTGAAGAACTTTCTTCTTAGATTGATCTCGGCCATGTTTCTTTTTAAGAAGAGAAAGGGTGAAGTTATCGCTGGTGCGACGACTTTCTTTACGGTTCTAAGCTTCGGTCCAGCCGTGCTATTGATGATTTCTGTGATTGGAATTTATGTTGGAGATAATGATGTTGCTAAAGACCATGTTATCGCCACAATCTTTGAGAGCTTTCCAAAAATTGATCCTTGGATACTTAAGAGTCTAAAGGTTTTAATAGAAGAACAGATCACTGATCATGCTGTGAAACCATATCAATTGGGTCTATGGTTCTTTACTTGTTTAGGTATCTCAACATCATTTGTTTTTGGGATAAATACACTTTCAAAAGTTGATCCTGATGGTGGATTCTTTCAAGATGACTTTCGATCACTACTCTTTGGTGTCTTTATGGCACTCTTTTTTATCGTCGTGTTCATGTCTCTTTGAAAAGCAATTCATGTTAACCATGGTTGAAACATTTTTAACTGATAGTGATACGGTCATGATGATTATCCAAATACTTG
>NZ_AUNJ01000148.1 GCF_000447775.1 Bacteriovorax sp. DB6_IX | reverse complement strand
GTGTGCTTCACTTATCAAGCAAGCTCACTTTGCAAACGACCTTCAATTCGATGGTATTCCTTATGCAGATCAGGCCCTAGAGTATTCTATGGATATCCTGTCTGAGCATATGGTGAATTCTAGAGTTGTTCAATACGACAACTAGTCTTAGAAAAAATTCTTTAGATAAACTAGGAAGTTCTCACTTCCTAGTTTTCTTTATTTGGTAGCAAGATCGTTACCTTG
>NZ_AUNJ01000147.1 GCF_000447775.1 Bacteriovorax sp. DB6_IX | reverse complement strand
GATATCTACGAACATTTCGAGATTAAGTAAATTATCATCAATGTATACGAGCGAAAACTTTTTCATGAATTATTAGTAGTTTACACAAGCTTTTCGTAAAATAGGAGTCAAGAAATCTTTATTTTGCACAATATAAACTATTTAAAAACAAGGTAATCTATTGTTTTTAAAGGACTTTTAGGTAAAAAAGTCACCTATTTTTTGATATTTTTAAACCTATTTATAAAGAAA
>NZ_AUNJ01000146.1 GCF_000447775.1 Bacteriovorax sp. DB6_IX | reverse complement strand
CTCATCAAAGAAGGGAAGGCTCTTAAAAGTTGACCAGTCAAAATACTTCTCAATCACCAAGTTAGAACTTATGCAAAATGAGGCCTATCTCTATATTCCTACTTCTTGTGATAGAGGAGAGAGCTGCTCATTACATGTGGCCTTTCACGGTTGTTCTCAAACTGTTGATCATATTGATGAGCTCTTTGTGACCAAGACTGGAATAATGGAAGCTGCGGATAAGTTAGGATTGGTAATTCTCTTTCCTCAGGCCAAAAAAGCTGAATTTGGGGCCATAAACCCTTATGGATGTTGGGACTGGTGGGGATATTCAGGCAAGCACTATCACCAAAAGAAAGGTCCTCAAGTTCGAATTGTAAAAAAATTAATTGAAGAAATTATGAATTAGAAAATGGTCTCTTAGAGACCATTTTCTTTAAAGAAGTCTAGAATAAATCTTGTGGCATCTGGACCATTTTGATCATTGAACTCATAAGAGTTATCACCACCACTCCAAGCGTGGCCTAGGGTCTCAATCATATATCTCTTAATATATATTTTACCCTTTGATTTCCAAGTTATAAGATCATAAGCATATTTATCATCAGGAGTGAATCTCTGAGTGGTTGATTCTTCTTTTAGTGAACCATCTGCAAGTCCATTGTCTAAGAGATCGTTGAAAACTCTGAGTTGAGTCTCTACTTGGGTCGCGTGGACGGCCTTCATAACGGCACCTCTTGAACCATGAATGATGACAGCTGGAAGTTTCTTCTTTCGAGGAATCATCCCTGAACAAGCATAACCCTTGGCCGCTGCAATATGTGGTGAAAGCTTTGAACCGTTGTAAACGACATCTTCAGCAGTGAATGCATCTTCTGCTGCCTTATACATTGTAGCGTGATGAGTTCCAATGGCCTGGAATTTTTCTGGATAGCAATTGGCGAGAACTGTACTCATCGCGCCACCTGCACTCATTCCAAGAAGAAAGACTTTCTTGTTATCGAAGTTAAACTGCTTCACAACTTTCTTTAGAGAACCCATTATAATTTCGGCCTCTCCCATATGCTTTGATTGATTCACTGGAAAGAACCAATTCCAGCAATTGTATATATTGTAGAGATTTGTTTGTTGAGGGTAGAGAACTGCAAATCCAAGTTTATCGGCCCATTCGTTTAAGCGTGTTCCTCCTGCAAAGACTTCTGGGTTTTGCATACAACCATGGAGGGCAACAATAACTGGTAGTTTATGATTTGATGAGGTTGTCCCGTAATTATGAGGAAGATAGACCTTATAGTCTCTGATTCCCCACATGCTCATGTAGCGGCCTTCAGTCCATGTCCCCGCAAAAGTCTGAAGTGCTGATAAAATTGAAAGAGTTAAGATAAATTGTTTCATTAGCTTTCGTCCCTAATTTTTCTTGTCTCTAGTAGGCTTTTAATAAGCTCTAAGACATTATGTTGCGCTTGTTCGAGTGTTAAATTCTTTGTTGTATAACAATCCTGAATCGCAGAGGATGTCAGGTTTTGGATAATAATACTGAGGCCCTTTGCTTCTGTAGGATCAAAATGGCGATCCTTTTGTTCCATGAGAATATAGTAAAGTCTCTCTTGTCCCTTAAGCTTAACCAAATGGTTTAATTCTAAATAGTCATCATCGACACTACAGAAATAACTAAGAAGAAGAAGCACAGAGACTTGATGAGCATTATCTTTGGCCCAACTAAAACCTGCCTGAACATACTTCTCGACCATTTCATCACTGTTATTTGCCTCTTCAAGCTTATTAATAAGTTCCTGCTGATAAGTCGCAAGGATGAACTTAATGGCCGATTTATAAATATCGTGCTTGTCTGAGAAGTGATAGGCGACATGGGCCCTTCTGGTACCGATCATTTTCGCAATGGCCTCATAAGAGGTTTTCTCAATACCTACAGTTGCCAAACATTCGATGGCCGCCTTAATAATTTCGACTTTTTTGAGATCACCCTTTCTTGGGCGATAGTCAAAGAGATCGTAGAGTATTGGGTCTATATTGCTTTGCATAGAAAATGAACCTATCACATCTTTTGCCACAACACAAAATTATAGTTTAACACATGTATTGATAAAATTGTACGTACGTACAAAAATCTTGACATGTTGTGATGCACGAGAGAAGCTGTTTTCCCTTTGTTAAATAAAATATAGTTTAAATATAGGCTAAGTATGCAAAAATCCGAAGTTTTAGTGAAGAAGAATTGTGAAATACACTACCAGATTCAAGGAGAAGGTACTCCTCTGCTATGTATTTCAGGCTTTGGCTGTTCAAATTATAACTTCGATTTCATCCGTGAGCTCCTCGCAGCGGATTTTCAGTTAGTACTTGTGGACAACAGGGGAATGGGAAAGTCCTCTCCTGTTGTTCATGATTATCAAATTGATGATCTTGCGCAGGATGCCGTAGAAATTATGGATTCACTTGGGCATCAAAAGTTCGCTGTAATGGGAATATCAATGGGTGGCTTTATCGCTCAAAAAATTGCCCTTAATTTCCCTGAGAGGGTAAGCTCTCTTGTTTTGGCCTGTACAACTTCTGGAGGTGAAGACTTTCCGAAGTTAAATAAGCTTGATGAGCAAACAATTCGTCGCTCTTTTAGCTTAGGTGCCAAGGTCTATAATGAATTAGTTTCAAAAGCGACTGTCCATCCAAAAACTCAGCGCGAAAAGCCGGAGTTATTAGAGAGAATAATTGATCTACGCGCTTCTCATATGCCTAAACTAGATCAAGTTTTACTTCAGCAAAGAGCTGTTGATAAGTTTTTAAATGAGACAATGGAGCTTGAGAAAATTTCTTGTCCAACCCTTGTCATCAGTGGCGATGAGGATCGCTTCGTTAATCCTAAGTCGTCGCTAATTTTTGCTGAGAAAATTCCAAATGCAAAAGTTCAATTTATTGAAGAATCTGATCATCACTTCTTCTTAGAAAAACCAAGAGAAACTGCCGATGCAGTTTCACAATACCTAGGATCACAATTATGACAATTAGTTTAAAGAAGGCCGCAGTTTGGCTACCTAAAGGTTATGAAGATTCTGCTCATATTTCACGTGAGTCAGGAATTCCTCAAGATGTCGTTGAAAAGAAAATGGGGATTATTAGAAAGTGTCGTGCAGACAAGGATACACATCCAGGACAGATGGCCGTTAATGCCGCCAAGAAAGTTCTTAAAGATATTGATCCGCTAAGTATTGATCTCATCATTTGGACAGGGTCAGAATTTAAAGAACATCCTGTATGGTCGGCAGGGATC
>NZ_AUNJ01000145.1 GCF_000447775.1 Bacteriovorax sp. DB6_IX | reverse complement strand
TTGATGAAACACTTGATCTCTGTGTTTTTAAACTCAAGAAGAATAGTGTTGAAGTTAAGTTAAAGAGACTAACAAATCTTGAAAGTATATTCTCAAAATCAACTGCGATTTCTCAAATTCTAATCAATCTAATTAATAATAGTATTGATGCGATTGAAAACTTAGAAGACAAGTGGATTAAAATTATTTTAGAGGAAACTGATCGCGATTTACTTATTAGCATTCAAGATTCGGGTAAGGGGATATGTTCTGAAGTTGCTGCTGAAATGATGAATCCTTTTTATACAACTAAGGAAAGAGGAAAGGGGACGGGAGTCGGTCTTTCACTTTGTCGACACTTAGCTGAGAAGCTTGAGGGTGAGCTTTATTATAATGAATATCTTTCTCACACGACATTTACTCTAAGGCTCCCTCTAGTAAATAGGTTGTAAGTATCTAAACTGCTACATATTGCTGGTGTTAAAATTTAATTAAAATGAATCAAATATAGACAAGGAGCTTTAAAGCTCCTTGTTATTTCCGATAGATACCCAAAGCTAAAAATATACATCTTGCATAAAGCAGTTATGATTTATAACTGCCCAAATTCTCCCTGTAATTCTTCCACTAAAAACAAGCTTGTCATCAAAGATGGCCGCTACAAACGAGCCTGTGACTCTCGAAAAATTCAACGCTTCAGATGCAAAGTCTGTGGTAAGAAATTCTCTCGAGCGACTTTCAGTTTTGAAAAGTACCAAAAGAAAAGACGTGTGAATCACCGAATTTATCGCATGCTCTGTGATCGTTCCTCCATGAGAAGTATCTCTCGCGAGCTTAATATCAACTACAAAACAGTCGCAAGAAAAGTTCAGTACCTGGCGGAAAAATCTCGCAGAAGACAGCGAAGTTTTTTGAAAAAATTAGAAAAGTCCCAAGTTCAAAATATGCAATTTGATGATCTGATAACTTTAGAGCATACAAAAATGAAGCCTCTGAGTGTGAGTCTTGCAGTAGATAAGAAACGTCGCTTTGTCCTTGGGGCGGAGGTTTCAAGGATTCCCGCCTTTGGTCATCTCGCCAAGAAATCAAAGAAGAAATACGGATATCGCGAAAATCATCATGAGCGTGGACTCAATCGTTTGATGGGAAAAATATATAGAACGATTGATAGAGATGCTTTGATTGAATCAGATGAGCACAATACATATCCAAAAATCGTCGCAAAATACTTTAGCTCACAAGAGCACAAACGCTACAAGGGAGGGAGATCTTGTGTGGCCGGGCAAGGTGAACTTAAGCGCCAGCACTTTGACCCACTTTTTACTCTGAATCATACATGTGCGATGTTTCGAGCTCACATTAACAGACTAATTCGAAAAAGTTGGTGCTCAACGAAGAGAGTCGACATGCTACAAGCGCATATCGACATCTTTATTTGTTTTTATAATCTGGACTATCTGGGTGGACTTAACCCCACGTAAAGGGATCAGTTTATTTTGTTTAACTTTGAGGTTATAATGACCTATGGAAATTAATGAAAGAATTGTTGCAGATAGTATATTTATAAAGAAGCTAAATCTAAGTGAGCTGAGGCTTATTAAAGACGGTGAGTTAGACTGGTTTGTCCTCATCCCATTACGAGAAAATATGAAGGACTGGTCTGACCTTGAAATGGAAGATCAGTTCGAGCTGACAAGAGAGATCACTCTACTTTCGAATAAGCTCAAAAAACTAAATCCTGACAAAATTAATGTCGCAAGTCTTGGAAATGTTGTACCACAATTACATATTCATGTTCTTGCAAGATACCAAAATGATCGAGCTTGGCCAGGACCTATATGGGGAACGCAAGCATCGAAGAGTTTTGATGATTCACGAGCACGATTTTGGATAGAGGAATTTAATGAGAGCTAAAATCTTCGTCCTCATCCTTCTTTCTCAGTTTTCCCTTGCTCAAAAAATTGAGCTTCTAACAATTGAGTGGGCTCCCTACGTGAGTAAAGAGCTTAAGAATAATGGTTTCTTAGCTCAGATTGTAAAAGAGGCATTTCATGCTGTTGGCCATGAGGTGGTCTTTCATTTCGTACCATGGAGCCGAGCGGTAAAGATGGCTGAGGATGAAAGCTATAATGGGTTTTTTCCCGAGTACTATGATGAAAAGAGATTAACAAAGTTTAGTTTCTCTCATGGCATTTTCTCTGGACCAGCAGGTCTTTACTATAATTCAAATGAGAATGTATCGCCAAAAGGGGACTACCTCAAGCTCATAAATGGAAAGAGAGTCGGACTTGTTAGAGGTTATATCAATACGAAGGGAATTGATGAAGGGCAGGGTTTTGTTAAAGACTATGCTCGAGATGATCTGAATAACCTACGAAAGCTGCAGGCCAAGAGAGTTGATTATATCTTTATTGATGATCTCGTTGCTCAATACTATATTTCTCGTCACCCTAAATTGAAGGGGTTAAAGTTTTTGAGGCCTGCGATTGAAATGAAGGATCTTTATATTTGTTTTAGTAAGAGCCGCTCAGATTCAATTAAACTTAGGCAGGATTTTAATAGGGGATTAAAGCTGATTAAAAAGAGAATTCCCGAGATCTTAAAGCTCCACGGTGTGAAAATATAAACTGCTATACAGAAATGGGGCTGTGAGACGAGTCTAAAGCTTTAAAAACAAGACCTTATTTAAACTTTTTCAGGACAGTTGAAGAAATTGAAGTATTTCTTAAGTGATATTATGGAGATGAGTAGGACTCATCCCCATTTATAGGTATCAGTTTTTAATGGTGATGCCCGCCTTCTCCGTGAGCATGACCGTGGTCAATTTCCTCTTGAGTCGCTTCTCTTTTTTCAGTGATTTCAACATCAAAGAAAAGATCAACACCAGCTAATGGGTGATTACCGTCAAGAGTTACTTTCTCACCTTCAACAGCTAGAACTGTGAATGGAGGCATATGAGGATCTTGGTTTACTCTAAACTGATCACCAACACTAATCTCTGTCCCTTCTGGGAATTGAGCTTTTTCAACAGTGATGATCATATCATCTCTCTTATCACCATAAGCATCGGCAGATTTAACCTCGATATTCTTCTTGTCACCAATATTCATTCCAAGAAGTTCTTGTTCTAGCCCTGGGATAATCATTCCGCTTCCTTCTAGGAAGAGAAGTGGTGTTGAACCAATTGAGCTGTCGATAGTTGTTCCTTCACCATCTTTGAGAGTATAGTGAAATCCGATTACTTTTTGAGTCATATATATTCCTTTGCTTTTTTACGCTTTGTGGCAATACAAGAGCGAAGTCTAGCGGTCATTAAACCTTTTGATAGGGAGTGTGTAAATAGAAAATTAAAAACTGATACCTATAAATGGGGATAAATCTTACTTATCTCCATGATATCACTTAGAATTGACTTAAGTATCTTTAACTGCTCAAAAAAAAGTAACTAAGGTGTTGTTATTGAGGCGTAAACCTCTTTGTTCAACCCCATTTCTGTAGAGCAGTTTAAGTGGTTTATACGCGGGGACCATTGCGTCTTGTCGAGTTTCCCATTATATTGGGCCAAACCTTTTTGGGAGTGTGGAAACTTATGACAGATTCTTTATCAAAAGATTCATTAGATTACCTTAACAATCAAGAGAAGATCTTAAAGGATGCCGTAGAACTTATTAAAGGCATACCTGATCACAATATTCTTGCTCTGATTGAAATTGAAAGGAATATCAAGGCGCTGAAAGAAGAGGCCAAGAATTGTAAAGAAGATGACCTTCCAGGGATTCTTCAACAATTAAATCTTCAGCATCAACTGGCCGAAAGACATTCTAAGAACGACAACCTCCCTGATCCTCAATCTCCTTATTTTGGGCATATGAAGATTGAGCAACATGGAAAGATAAAAGATATCTTTCTAGGGCATGTGGCCCTTACAAATCGAGAGCTAAATTTTAAAATTGTCGATTGGAAGAAAGCACCAATTGCTAGGGTTTTCTACCAATATGCAGAAGGTGATGAGTTTGATTTCGATTTAGATGATAGAACGATTGAGGGAACGATACTTCAGAAATCGATTCAAACTATTCGTGATGGAGAGTTACTACGAATTGATCGCAATGGAGAGTCATTTGTAAAACGGGAAGGACGTTGGACTAGTCTGCATGAGGAAGTCTCTGTTCTAGAAGGTGGCGAAGGAAAGGCCAATCAAGAACTTGCTTTTGGACGCGGAAATACGAATTTTGATTCTCCAGAAGTTATTTCGTTACTTGATAAAATTCAATACGATATTGTTAATAAAGATGTTAGAGAACCTCTTCTCATTACTGGAGGGGCAGGGAGTGGTAAAACAACTGTTGCGCTCTATCGATTAGCAAAGCTTTGTGAAAAAAGGCACCTTAGTCCAAGTGATGCTTTAGTTCTTGTTCCTAATACAGGTTTAATTAAATTATCAGAAACTCTGTTGAGATCAGTTGGGCTAGATAAGGTTCATGTTAAAACAAATGAGCAATTGATTAAGGATATGCTCTTTCAAAATATTAAAGGGCTGCCGCGAAAGATTAACTATGAGGCACCTCTTTCTGTTGTAACGATTAAGAAGCATCAGAAATTTGTTGAATTGATGGATAAGTATCTTGAAATTCAGATTGAAAAAACGAAGACTGAATTAACTAAGATCGATCCGTCTCAAAAGCTCTTAAAGATCTTTGAAGATCATAGAAAACTTCCACTTGTTCAGAGGCTGAGACAAGTTTATCGCTCTGGAAAAGTTGGTGGGATCGAAAGAGTTAAAATATCTAAGCTTGGGAAGCAGATGAAGAACTTCAAAGAAGATCTGCTTGATTTCTACTCTGATCATAAACTTCTCTCTGAGCTTACGCAGATGACAGAAGGAAAGATCACTTCCAGGATGCTAGAAGACTTTAAAATGCATACAGCAAGACAAATCGCTAGCTTTGATGAAGATGATGACTATCAAAATAGAAAGGCTCCTCTTAGAGGACAATTTGATATTGAAGACCTTCCTATTCTTATCCATCTCATTAAGCTAAAAATGGGCTCTCTCTATGCAGATGGTAGGAACTCGAAGCTTTATAAGCATATTTTCTTAGATGAGGCACAGGAACTTTCAGTTGTTGAGCTACAGACTATTTCGAGTGCACTCGATGATAATGGGAACTTTACCGTTGCGGGGGATGCTGTTCAGCAGATTGATCCAAGTATGGCCTTTGATTCTTGGGAGAGTGTACTTAAGAACCTTGGGGTTCCTAACTTTAAGGCCCAAGAGCTTAATGTGTCTTATAGATCCCCACGCGAGATCGTAGAATTTGCCCATAAGGTTCTTGGACCTCTGGCCCCTGAAAAACTACCTGAATCAAAGAGAAAGGGAGGACCTGTTCTTCAAACTCAAATTCAGCATAGGGCCCATGCTTCGATGGTATTGAGTGATGCTCTCGTGGACTTAACAAGAAGAGAGCCAAGAGCAAGTGTGGCGATTATCTGTAATCGTGAAGATAGTGCTAAGCTATTTTTCAATGAGTTAGCTGATATTGGTGGTGTCCGTTTAGTGCTAGACCAAGATTTTAGCTTCCGCCCAGGTATCGATATTACAACTGTCGATCAGATCCGTGGACTTGAATTTGATTATGTGATACTACCGGACGCAGATCGTACGAATTACCCTGAGTCAGCTCGAGCGAGAAAGAGACTTCACCTTGCTGCAACAAGGGCCATTCATCAGTTATGGGTTTTACACCCGGCCGAGAGAACGATTTTATTTTAGGGGGGAAAATGAAGTATTTATTAATTGCACTTATGGCCATTTCGGCAAAGTGCTCAAACAATCTTAGATCAGTGTTACCAAGCATCTTATGCTACTGACTATGTTTATGAAAATATCTTCAATGTAAGAGTGTCAGATAAGAGTGAAGAGCTCTTAGAACTTTTATCTCATTCGAGCCTAGAAGTTCTTTCTGAAAAAGATAACTCATTTGTTATCAAGGCCAGTTTAAAGAATTGGCATCTTTCTGAATCACTACTAGAAGGGATTAATAACCTTCCTGAAGCTAGTGTTTCTTGTCGTTACAAGTAATCATAAAAGGTACGTTTAGGCGTACCTTTTAATATATCTCTAAAATTTCGTATTCTATTTCACCCTTAGGGGTTTCGAGTTCAAAGAAGTCGTCGACTTCCATGCCTATTAATGAATCACCCAGTGGTGATGAGTAAGAAGTGACTTGTAGTTTTTGATTGTTGATCTCAAGGTGGAAGCCACCGCTTGAAGGGGAGATGAAGATTAGGACCTCTTTGTCCTCCGTTGCACATTTTACTAATGACCCAATTGTGACCTTTTGTTCATGACGAGCGACTTGTAGAAGTTCGAGTCTTTCTAAGTCTCCCTCGAGTTCTTTAACTCTTGTGGCCTGTGCACCGGCCAGGTATTGAGCTTCAGTTCGGCGAGTATCGTATTTACCTTCTGGTTTCATATCCGGCTGGTTAATGAGCTCCTTGGCCTCGGCAGCAATTTGCTTGGCCTTTTGAAGGTCCTCAGAATAAATCTCTTTAAGTTTGTTTAAAATCAGTAACTTATCAATCATAAAAAAGATTCTATCACGAAAAGACTTGATCTATAATAAAAAAAGAGATACCCCTAGGGGGTATGGAGGTTTTATGAAGAAAGTAAATTTTAATGTAACAGGTGTGAAATGCGGTGGGTGTGTTTCAAAGATAGAAAATGGTCTTAAAGATGAAGCAGGTGTTTTAAATATTGCTGTTAATATCGAAGATCAAGTTGTCTCTCTTGAACTTGAAGACGAGTCGAAGCCAATGCTCTTTAAAAAACAAATTGAAGAACTAGGCTTTCCTGTCTCTAAAATGTCGAAGGAGTAAAGATGAGCTCATCTCTTACAATAGATAAGAAAGTTGGCGGTATGAGCTGTGCTGGATGTGCGGCAAATATTGAAA
>NZ_AUNJ01000144.1 GCF_000447775.1 Bacteriovorax sp. DB6_IX | reverse complement strand
GACTATCGTGCCTGCATACATTTTCAGAGACAATTGATTTTCGTGAAGTTCTCGATGAGAAGAAAGTTGAGTTTTTAAGGATAAACTATCGCTCAACTCGTTCAGAGAATCTCGAAACTATTTATAAGCGTTTTACGATTTCTGAATATAAATTCAATGAGTCAGATGAAATGGTTCTTAAAACAAAGAATAAGAATAAGCATATTGAGCAGTGGAGTGAGATAAAAGAAGAGCAGCTCTTTAAACTCTATGTTGATGTTGATGTTCTCGACCTTTCAAAACTTATTTCTTACGACAAGAATTTGAAGACAAAGGCCCATGAATTAGTTGAAAGAATTAAGAAACAAAGAAAGGCCACTCGCAAGAAGTTCAGAGCAGCGGCTTTCTATATGGCATCAAAGGGGACATTTGATCAGCAAAATAGTTATGGTTCAGTTGATTTTGAACAAAACTCCTCTTTTTCATTAGGTGTCTCTTTGTCGTATTATCCAGAAAATCCTAAGTATAGCTTTTCTTCAAGTATTTATTACTCCCATTTAAATGCGGCATCATCAAATCTCTTTACAAGCGATGTTGATGTTGATGCTGAGATCGGGGGAAATATTTATGCTGAGTATAAATTAACGAAACCTCGAATGAGCCTCTATGTTGGTTTTGACTATGAGAAATTTAATACTTTTAGTATTGAAGGTTTGAGTCGCTCTAATCAGCTTAAGTTTGATGTTAACAAGGTTATCTACTTAACAGTTGGGGCCGGAAAATCATTTAAAATTTCGAAGTATAAGTTCTTTAGTAAGTTGAGCTTCTCTAAGTCACTATCTTCAACAAGAACTCTTGGTTATACAGAAAGTCTATCTAATGAAGACTTTGAAGGAAGTAAGGTTCTCTTTTATCTATTTAAAAGTATCAATCGTCACTTCTTTGTTCACACTCTCTTTAAATATCACTGGATGGAAGGAGCATCAGACTTAACAGTGAAAAGACTCGGGGTGGGCTTTGGTTATATCTTTTAAATCTTGACTGGTTTGCTTTGTTATGAATCTCTAAATAATTCTCTTCTACCTCCGATTAGCTCTATAAGGAGTTAATATGAGGGCTGTATTAATTATTTCTTTGTTATCATTAATATCTTGTACATCTTCTAAGGATAAGAATCTAGAAGATGCTCTTGGACTACGAAAAATTAGTTCAAAGGAAGAGTTTGCTGATCTTCTGACGCCAACTGATGAAGAAGGTGTTTTTGAATTTGATTCAAAGGACGTGGATAAACTTTATCAAGAAAAGTCTGCTTTAGCACAAGCCGACTCTATTATGGACTCAGAAGTTAAACTACCAAGAGAGACAGAGTTCTATAGCTATCAAATTAAGAAGGGTGATACTGCTTTGATGATTGCCTTTAAAAAATATCGCAATCTCGAGATGTGGAAGGACATTTTAGAATGGAACCCTGAAACTTCATTTAAGGCCGGAAGTGTTATCCGTCTGCGTCGAATTGATGAATCGACGCTACCAGAGATCAATACGAATGGAACACCTTATATCGTTAATAAAGATGATTTTCTGATTAAAATTGCTGACAAAGTCTATGATGGAAAAAAGGATTACTGGGTAAGTATTTGGAAGAATAATAAGATTCTTGTGCAAGATAAGGATCTGATTTACCCAGGTTTTGTTCTCTACTACAGAGATTATCAGATTGCTAAG
>NZ_AUNJ01000143.1 GCF_000447775.1 Bacteriovorax sp. DB6_IX | reverse complement strand
ATTACTGAATTAGCTTAATGGAGAGATAATGAAGGTTTTAATTGTAGATGATTCTAAAGCAATTTATATGATGGTATCCCAAATGCTGAAAGAAATAGGTCATGATGCTCTTTGGGCGGAAGACGGAGTAGATGCTTGCAATAAGCTAGCTAGTGAGAAGGTTGATTTGATTCTGCTTGATTGGAATATGCCAAATATGTCTGGGCCAGAATTCTTAGAAGAAAATGGTGCAGAAAATATTACGGATGCACCAATTGTGATGATGACAACAGAAAATAAGCCTGATTTTATAAAGAAAGCTCTACAGTTAGGTGCCGTAGAGTATATTATGAAACCATTTACGAGTGATATTCTTCAAGACAAATTAGAGTTAGTATTTGAGTAACTTGTCATCAGAATCCAAGGAATGTTACAATTTATCTCAAGAAAACGGGAATTGAATATGCTAATTCTGATAGAAATCCAAATTACAAAACGTTTAAAAATCGTTTATCGGATATTAGAGGAGAGAGGTGAAAGTCTCTCTTCTTTTTGTCAAACCCCTTAAACTTCTCTGAGTTAACTCAAGAAATAATTAATGTCTTCACTAATAATGAAACAGCTTTCTTTAGAGATCGTAGACCATTTGATTTTGTAGTCTGGCTTCATGAGCAATCAATAATTCCAGAAAATAATTTAAATATCCTCTCGATTCCCTGTAGCACAGGGCAAGAGCCTTATAGTTTAATGTTCAGTTTGTTAAAGAGTGGCGTTGACTTAAAGCATATTAATATTGATGCATTTGATCTAGATACAGAGGTGGTTTCTAGAGCAAAAAGCAGGAAGATATAATAAGTTTGAGATGATGAGGGGAGTAAGTGAAGAGGATAAAATAAGTTTTTTGAGAGCGAAGATAGCTTTCATGTTGTTAAAACGAAGCTTAGAGATAGAATAAATTTTCAACAACATAACTTAATTGATTCAAAACTAGAAATTCAAAAATATCATCTTATCTTTCTTCGCAATGTTTTATTTTACTTTCAAGATGATGTTAAGAAAAGAGTCTTGGGAAATGTTGCCAAGTCCTTGAGACCCAATGGCATCATCTTATTAGGAAATGGAGAAGATGTTGCAGTAGAAGGTCTAAAAAAGGAAAATTTCGAAGGTATGATTTATTACTCTAAGATTTAATAAGTTTTATCTGAAATAAATCGCGGCCTTCTTCGAGCCTAAATAATTCATCCTTGTTTTCTTTGAGAGTCTCTTCTATCAAAGTATCAATATTCAAAATTTCTTTCTTTGAGCTTAGACTTTATTTCATCCGCGAGGAGATCTTTAATATCGTAAATTGATTCATATGGTAGCTTTAAATTAACCTTTTCTAATCCATCCCTGATCACCATGATATTCATAAACTGATAACTTTGGCGGTCTTTCTTTATTTACAATATATGTTTCAATATCATCTTTATAGAAATGCAGTAGCTCTTTAGTTGTTGGGAAATTATTGGTTTTAGCATTAATCATTTTTGAGAGTTTAAGATATCCAAAGAATGATCTTGTCATTGAAAAATATTGATAGGGTGCTGAAGACCGTATATTCCATTTAAGATTATGAGCGATATTGTCTATCTTTTGCGTAGGTTCCCATGTTCTTAAGTCGAATTTCGTTTCGCAAAGAAATGGTGCCAATAGAATTTTTGAAATGTCTCTAAGTATATGAGAAGCAGGACTTAATACTTCCTTGTTAAATCCCATTTGATTATAGAGATCTATAAATGAGGCATCTCCATTGTTTAATAACTCATCAATTATTTTAACTATTGCTAGTCTCGTCTTAAGAGGAATAAAAGTTAACTTGCCATAATCTATTAGAAAAAGCTTCTTATCTGCCAATAAGTAGTTAGATAAGTTTGAGTCTTCATAACATAATCCATGGACTAGTGGGAACTTTAAAAAAAGGGCATTGAGCTCATATTGTAGTTTCTCCCTAAACTCAATATTTTTACTGCTTAGACTCTCTAGTTCATCTGTAGCATCTACCCAATCAAAGACGATCACATTGTCATTAGAATATTTCTTGTATAGTTGCGGCAATGTTAAAACTTCAAAAGAATCAAAAATCTTACTAAGTTGATCATAATTTTTGATTTCTGTTAAAAAAGAACATTCTTCTCTAATTGATGAGACGAATTGATTAGCAAAACTATCAAGGTCTTTAAACTTTTCACCATTTACGAATCTTGATGTAAGTGATGTGACTTCCTTGATATTGTTGATATCTTTAAATAACTTTTCTTCGATATCTTCTCTAGTCGTTTTAATTGCTATTTTTGAGCCATTATTTAATTTAGCACAATGGATATTTCCAATTGATCCTTGATAGAAATTCTCTGATATGGCCCTAATTTCTTTATATAGAGAGGGGGATACTTGACTTAACTTTTCAAGTATTTTTTTACTATACTCTTGGTCAAGTTTTAGAGTTCTATTTTCTGTATTATCAAAGAGCTGACTAAATTTTTGTAGGGTTGCCCCCCTGGATTGGGCAATATTGGAAAGAATTTTTTGTCCGAATGATTTAGTTTGTTTTGTTTCTTTGATTTTAAAATATTCAACATGCATGTAAAAAATTTTACCACCAATAAATTCTTTTTAAAAACGTTTTAAATGTCTATAAATTTGCCGATAAGTTACTGAGTTCTAAAAGGAGAGGTTTGTGGAACTTGATGATTTAAAAGAAAATTTTATGTTGGAAGCAACTGAACTTTTAGATGAAGCGGAAGACGCATTACTGGCTTATGACAATGGTGCTGATTTTCAAGATTCTTACAATAAAGTTTTTAGATCGTTTCATAGTCTAAAAGGTGCAAGTGGGATGTTTGGGCTTGATGAACTTCAAGAACATATGCATAAACTTGAGTCTCTCCTGGATAAAGTGAAGGACGAATTTCCAGATGGATCAGTTGATTATTTTTTAGCAGGTATTGATCAGGCTAGAAGGTATTTTACTGAGGATAAAATAGAGTTTGATCATGTAGACTCATTTGATTCAAAACCAGTTACAGCAGGTAAAACGATTACCCAGCGAAAAGAAGATTCAATAGAGTCTAGAGATCATCGTGGTCATATCTTTGTTGTCGATGATGAACAATTGATTTTAGATTTACTATCTGAATCACTAATCGAAGCAGGATATAGAGTTGATTGTTTTTTAGATGGTAAAGAAGTTGTTGATATTATCGATGATGGTACTCCAGACTTGATTGTCTCCGATATTAACATGCCTCAAATGGATGGCTTAACAATGGTTCAAACATTAAAGGATAAGGGAGTTACTACTCCAGTTGTCTTTGTTTCAGCTTTTGTTACAAAAGATGCGGTTTTGACAGGTCTAAAAAGTGGTGCTCATTATTTTATAGAAAAGCCATTTGATGAAAAATTTCTTTTAAGTTTAGTCGCAAGTATTTTCAGATCTCTTGATGCTAAGAAAGTTATAAACAGAAGTATTGACTATGTTATGTATCAATTTGCAAATCATGAGGAAGTATTAAGAAATGCTGGCATGGAAAAAGAAATTGAAGTTATGAAGAATGAAATTAATACCCTTCTAAGATTAAGACAAGAGCTATTGTAAGGAAGCCTTATGCAAAGATATGAAATCGTATGTGTTGATGATGAAGTAGAATTATTATCACTTTATGAAATTGAGTTAGAAAGTATAGGAAGTAAGATTGTAACATTTTCTAATCCAGAAAAGGCTCTTGAGTATATCAAAGAAAATAGTACAAAGATTGCCTTTGTTGTAAGTGATTATAAAATGCCTGAAATGAATGGGTTAGAGTTTAGAAGGCGCATGGTAGAAGCTGATATCTTGACGCCTTTTGCAATGATTACTGGATACTATAATAAGGAAATGGCCGTCGAGGCGATGGAACTTAGAGTTCTTAAATTTATCCAAAAACCTTTTGATTCTGAAGAGCTTTTAAAACTTTTGAACACAGAAGGTAAGAAGTATGTTCAGGCATTAGATGAAGAATATGAAATGATTAAGTCCTTTGTTGAAGAGTCATTTCCTATGATTGAAGAAATCGAAGAGCTAATTCTTATCTTAGAAGAGGAACCTGGAAATATAAATGCTTTAAATACATATTTTAGGCTTCTACACACAATTAAGGGAACGGCCTCTTGTGTCGGACTAAAAACTCTTCCTGAGTTTACTCACAAGTACGAAGA
>NZ_AUNJ01000142.1 GCF_000447775.1 Bacteriovorax sp. DB6_IX | reverse complement strand
GAGGATTTAGAGAGTCTAGAGGGTCCTGAAAAACCATTTGCATTGTCTGATATCTCTCTTTATCTGAAATATCATCAAAACTCTTACCTGAAAAAGAAATACTTCCTTCCGTTTTCTTCTCTAAGTTCATAAGTGTCTTGGCCAAGGTACTTTTTCCACAACCAGACTCACCAACAATTCCTAGTGTTGTTCTTGGAGCGAGAGTGAAAGAGACATTGTTAAGTGCCTTAACAAGTTGGTCTTTTCCTTTGACTTGATAGAACTTTTTGAGATTTTCTACAACTAATGTTTCATTCATAATATTTGCCAT
>NZ_AUNJ01000141.1 GCF_000447775.1 Bacteriovorax sp. DB6_IX | reverse complement strand
CATATATTTAGACATACAAATAAAGGATTCAAGGGCCGTCTCAACGGCCCTATCGTAAATATTAGAGACCGTAATAACTGATTCCTTTTGCTGATGAGGTAGCTTCATCAGTGTTTGAATAAGTATTTTCGTGACTTCAATTCTTTGGATAGGATTTAAGCTCGAATTCAAGTGGAAGACTGGTATATAGATACTATTTATTTTTTCATTATCTTTTTGTCCCGAAATACCAGAGTCTAAAAATGGGAGTACAGTCTTGGCCATATTGAATTTTGAGTTG
>NZ_AUNJ01000140.1 GCF_000447775.1 Bacteriovorax sp. DB6_IX | reverse complement strand
GAGAAGTTTACTGATCCTAGAATTTCAATCTCTTGTAACTGAAGTAGATAGAATTGCAGAATCTACTAAGTTCAACGGAAAAGATCTTCTAAATGGAACTGGTGATCAAATGGATTTCCAAATTGGTATCAATAACAATGAAGGTTTAGATAGAATTGCATTTGATCCATCTCAGACAAGTGCAAAAGTTGGTGATCTTGGAATTGAAGGTTTAACAGTATCTTCTAAAGAAGGTGCTCAA
>NZ_AUNJ01000139.1 GCF_000447775.1 Bacteriovorax sp. DB6_IX | reverse complement strand
ATGTGAAAAAAATATAAAATTGAAATTTATCAAGAAGATAAAATGATTCATTCTTCTGATACAGAAGAAAGTTTTTTTGATTGGAAGTTTCCTGCGATAGGTAAGTATAAATGGAGGATTGCTTCGGTTGATTATTGGGATCAAGTTGGTGAGTTTTCAGAATTTTCAGAAGTTGAAATACAGAAAGAAAAGAAAAAAGAAAAGAGGGTTAGGTTCATAAAACTGATTTCTCCTTATCATGGAAGACAGTATTTTTCTGACGAGAAGATCACATTAAAGTGGGAGAAAATTAAAGGACGAAAATACCTCGTCGAAATTTCTAAGGATCCTAGTTTTACAAAGGTAAAGACAATAAGACTCTCAATAGAGGAATTGAAACTTCGAAATGTGAAGTTTAATACTTTCTATTGGAGAATTAGAAGTGGATCTTTGGTTTCAAAGAAAAGAAGGGTTGAGGTTCTTAAGAGAATTGTTGAAAAGAAAAGTTGGAGAAAACCTAAGTCAGAATTTGGTCTTGAACTGAGGCCACAGCTAGTAACTTATGAGAATATAGTTAATCAAAATAGTATTGATATTGATGGAACTGATATTCTTTCATTCAATATTTATATGACCAAATATTATCAAGACTCTAAAATTGCAGCTGATTTCCAAAAGAGTTCAGGAACAGTCTTTGATGACTTGGATTTTTCTAGAAATATATTGAACCTAGAATACCGAAGAGATTGGTCATTCCATACATGGGGAATAGGTGCTTCAATTTGGAATGGTACTTCTTACTTAGTTGAAAATGACAGTGTTGTGGAAAAGAAAAAAACACATGTCTCGGCCCTTGCCTCTTTTGTATTTGATCTAGATTACTTAAAAGTTTTTTCAAGAGTTAGTCTGGGAGGATTAAGTTCTGTAGAGTTATCTTTGAGAAAACCAGTGAGAGTCTTCAAACATGACATAGACTTAAGTTTTGGTGGGAAGATTTCAAAGTTTTCTGACTCAGAAGAATCACAAATAATATTTGTAGGAGTGGGGAAATCTTTCAAGAAATATTGAGATATCCTTAAGTTTTTGTCACATTCTGAGGCCTTTTTCTTAACAATTTCATTCTAAGTGTCCGAAATTCTATTAAACCTGATTAAAAATTATAATTTTGATACAGAATAGAGGATATATGGGAAATCAAGAACAAGTCACACCATTTTATAAAACTTTAGGCAAAGTGCTGTCACTTGTTACGGTTTCCCTTATTCTTTTTTCATGTACACCACAGCCAGAAGTTGAAGAAGCCTTGGAAGATGCCGTGACAGTTCCGGGAGCTTCCCTTCCTCCTCTTCCTGATTTAGGTGTTCAGTGCTATCAAGAACGTTACCAAATTCCTGAAGAGGCGATTACACGAAAAATCGATATTCTTATTGTGCCTGACACATCGGGATCAATTAAGGATGAAAGAGCTGCCATTGCTGATGGCTTTGATAGTTTTCTAGGAATGCTTCCAAGTATTGCTGATGTACGTGTAGGAGTTGTTTTAGGTCATGGGTCTACTTCCGCTCGTTCAGGAAAACTTTATCAACGTGGAACTGAACCACTTATTTTAGATAATCAAATTCATACTATGGATGAGATTAAGACACACCTAAGAACAAAAATGTATAACCCTCATACTGATGGTGCATCGGATGGTGGTGAAGAAGGTTTATTCTCGTTAAATAAATCACTTTCAGAAACAAACTTTCAGGCAATACAGGATCAAGGTTTTTATAGAGATGACGCTGCCTTAGTTGTTGTTTTTGTCGCTGATGAGCAAGATGTTTGTGCTGCTTATCCTGAAGGAGTCACACCTGTTCCTGACCCACAAGGAAAAGAAGACTCTAGTTTTACTAGAGACTGTGTCGATGGTGATGGGAATAGAATCATCACTCCTGAGATCGTTCTTTCTAATTTAAAAGCAAGAGCTGGAGAGAAACCACTTGTTGTAGGAGGAGTTCTCTATAACAACCTAAACACTATTCCATATAAAGGTGAAAATGAATTAGGCTACGGTTATTTGGAAACTATCGAACAGTCAGGTGGAATTACTGTTGATATGGCCAATGGTGACTATGGCAATGGACTTTCTAAGCTAGGTCTCTTAGCTATGACTAAGATGGAGCCTATTAATCATTTCAACCCTAAAGTAAGTAATATTGATAAAGATACAATTCGTACATTTGTTAATGGTGTAGAAGTGGCCCACACTTATGATATTGAACTTAATATTGTGTCATTAACTCAAGCTAGAGATACATTTTCAATCGCAGATTTACAGTATTGTGAAAAACCAAAGGTTTCCAAAGAAGTTGTTCAGATTGCAACAGGAGCATTTCATTCCTGTGCTCTAATTGCGAATGGAGAGGTTAAGTGTTGGGGAGACAATGCTTATGGTCAGCTTGGCCAAGGTAATAAAGTAAACCTTGGGGATGATGAAATCGCGACTTCAATTCCTGCGATTGATCTTAATGGAGAAAGGGCTATCCAAGTTACTACTGGCGCAAGTCATACATGTGTTCTGACCGAGACTTATAAAGTGAAGTGTTTCGGTAGAAATGAATATGGACAACTTGGTCTAGGTCATACAAATCATATGGGGGATGATGAGCCTATCTCATCAATACCTTATCTTGATCTTGGAACTAATATTAGAAAGTTATACTCAGGAACCTATCATAACTGTGCTTTATTCACGAATGGTACAATAAAGTGCTGGGGAGATAATAGATATGGACAACTTGGTATATCTTCAACAGAAAATATTGGAGACAATGAAACCTTAGCAACATCTCCAAATGTTAGTATCTCAGGATCAGCAATTCAAATGGATCTTAGTACCTTGTCTTACCACGCTTGTGCAATTTTAGATGGAGGAAACCTCTATTGTTGGGGTTGGAATCAGTTTGGACAACTTGGACTAGGGCATACAGATAATATTGGTGATGATGAGTCTATAAGCTCAATTGCAAAAGCTCAAATCTCGAAACCTGCGATTATGGTAACGACAGGGGCGAGGCATACTTGTGCACTTCTTTCAGATAGTAATGTGACTTGTTTTGGAGGAAATAACACAGGTCAACTTGGGCGTGGGCATAAGGACCAAATTGGTGATGATGAACTTCCTAAAGATGTTCCGAATATTGATATTGGCTTTGAATCGAAGTTTATTTACGCAGGTAATATTACAACTTGTGCAATTTCTACGAATAATGAGGCTAAGTGTTGGGGACATGGCGGTTTAGGAAAATTAGGACAAGGTAATACAAATATGATTGGTGATGATGAACTGCCATCATCTATTCCAGTGATTAGTTTAGGAGCAGAAGTTGAGTCTGTTGCGGGTGGATCAAACCACACCTGTTTCTTAACTAAAGATAAGGGCCATGTTAAATGTATAGGTCAAGGAACTAAGGGACAACTTGGTTATGGTCATACTTTAACAGTTGGAGATGATGAGTTACCTAGTAGCTTCGATTTCTTGAAATTTCTTGATCTTTAAAAATCCGAATTGGAAGATAACAAGTATAAGAAAGAGCATTAAGAATGACTCTTTGCTCTCGTTTGAATTTAGGGCACACCCTGGACTGATGTCACTTGAAAAACTTGTTTGAGATGTTGTCGTAGAAACACCTGTTGAGAAGGTTGTAGCAGTAGGAGTTGTTAATCCAACACCAACAATTGTGCCATCAATATCATCTATACGAATAACTCCATCTCCACCATTACCTCCGGCTCCACCAATTGAGGTTCCCGAATTATTTCCAGTTCCGCCGGTGCCACCTGAAGCAGATATGGCCGCCGTAATATTTACGTTTAAATCAGATCGAATGAAGATTGTGCCACCGGCACCACCACCGCCAGAACCACCAGGTGCATCAGCTGTATAATTACCTTGAGCTCCATTTCCACCATTGGCCGTAATTGTCGCATTAATGTCAATATTCCCCGCTGCGAAGAGAATGAGTGCGCCACCACCGGCACCACCTGCGCCTCCTGGGTCATTGCCACTTGCTGCGAAGTCACCATTTCCGCCACCTCCTCCACCGGCACCACCTCTAAGTGATGTTGTAAGAGTTGAGGCTGAATGAGCTGTGTTAGTTGGTGCACTTGCTCCAGTTCCTGGTATATCAGGAGTTGTCGCATCTTCTGTTCCTGCTGAGCCTGCACTACCAAGTGTTCCGTTTGAGCCACCCGATCCACCACCTCCGGCAGCTTCCTCTCCACTTCCATCAGAAGCATCCCCACCAGCAAGTCCGAAAGTTCCTGCACTTGGCCCATTTCCATTTGCAGTGTTGATTCCACCATTATATCCACCAGAAATAGCAGTTCCTGCTGTTTGATTAACACCATTTCCTCCTGAGAGATTAATGGAATTTGAAATAGTGATATCACCTTGCGACTTTATAATGAGTGTATTTGTCCCTGTAACGGTTATAGCGCCACTGCTTGTCACGTTAGTACAGTTATAGAGAGATTTTACTGAGGTATTAATTGGTGAAAGCGTTGCAAGATCACAAGCTCCATCGCTTCCATCTCCAGAATCTACTGCAGACCAAGAATCTGAGCTTGCTATTAATAGCATAAATAGAGGAATTAGTTTCTTTGCTTTCACTCCATAGATTTTACCGAGATCTAATAGGTTTTGACAAATTCTAGAGAAATAAATAGTCGATATTTATCTGACTAAAAGAATGACTCTATTTTACCGAAAGGTCACTCATCCCTAAGCTAGATCATACTTTGATAAAAGGCATGGCCTTAAAATTTAGTTCTAAATAATACACGGAGTAGAAATGAAAAAAGTTTTAATTGTTTGTTTAATGAGTTCATTTGTCTTTGCTTCACCTTTTAGAGTGATGAAGCGAAAGGCGCAGCAGTTGGTTAAAGACTCTTGTGAGCAAATTGAGCAGTCTTCACAACCAGAAGAGATTTTAAAGTTAATAAATGCAGGGAAACATCCTTTCAAAGATAAGGATACACCTGAGCTCTATGTTTTTGCATATGATAAAGAAGTCAATATTATTGCTCATCCAAAAACATCTCTTGTTGGAAAGAATTATAAAGGAAAGCCTGATGTAAAAGGAAAGATGTTTAGAGATGAAATTGTGACAAATGCAATAAAGGATAAGAAGGGGATGACACGTTATTCTTACTCTAAGCCCGGAGATGATCGAGTTTTATCAAAAATTGCTTACTATAGATTGTGTAAGGACAAATATATTCTTGCCTCAGGTGTTTATGTAGAGAAATAAAAAAGGGAGACTTAGTCTCCCTTTTATTATGATTTGAATGCTTCAAGTCTTTCTTGAATAGATTTGAGTTGTTCCTCAAAGTCTTTTGCTTTCGCCTTAACTTCCTCAACTACTTCCGGTTTTGCATTTGCCATAAACTTTTCGTTTCCAATTTTCTTGGCAACTTTATCGTATTCTTTTTGAGTTTTAGTTAAGTCTTTTTCAAGTCTCTTAACTTGCTCTGTAAGATCAATGACACCTTCTAGAGGAAGAAATATCTCTGTATGAGTAGTTGCCTTCATGATAGCTTTTGAAGGTCTTGTCGCAGATTTCTCAGTGATTTGGACATCCTTAGCTCTTGCAAGCTCTTTAATTCCATCAATATTTGTCTTAAAGTATTCTGCTGTTTCAGCTTCATCAGTAAAGAGTGCAACAACAACTTCATCTTTAGGTTTTATATTTACAGATTGTCTTAAGAATCTAACTGATGAGACAACTTCAATAAATTTGTTCATCATCTCTTGTTCATCTTTATAGATTAGAGATTCTTTAAACTCTGGATAATCGTGATTGATGAGTAATCCTTCTTCTTCTTTTTTAAGGTGTGTCCATAATTCCTCAGTTATAAAAGGAGTCATTGGGTGAAGAAGACCGACGATTTCTCTAAAACAGTACTTTAGAACAGAAGCTCTTTGGGCTTTTTTCTGTTCGTCATCTCCATTTAAGATATTCTTAGAGAGTTCAATAAACCATGAGCAGAAACTATCATAAACAAAAGAGTAGATCGCTGAACATGAATCATCATATCTAAAATCTTCAATTGACTCATTCATCGCTTTTGTCGTGTCGTTAAGCTCTGAAAGAATCCATTTTTCTTGATCATCAAGATTTTGAGGGAGATCCGATGAGGCAACTTCTAATACTGGAGAAATAAATCTAAATGCATTCCAGATCTTATTAATGAAATTTCTGTATCCGCCGATTCTTTCTGGATCGAGATTAATATTTCTATTGTATCCAGAACCTGCCGCTAGAGTGAATCTAAACGCATCTGCTCCATAAGTATCAACCATTTCGATTGGGTCAATACCGTTACCTAGAGACTTACTCATTTTACGACCTTGTTTATCTCTAACGATCGCGTGGATATATACTTTGTGAAATGGAATTTCATTTGAGAACTTCATTCCCATCATCATCATTCTAGCTACCCAGAAGAAAATGATATCAAAACCAGTTACAAGAACACTTGTCGGGTAGAATCTATCAAACCCTCTTTCTTTCATTCTTTCTTTGTTTGGCCAACCAAGAGTTGTCATTGGCCACAGCCCTGATGAGAACCAAGTATCAAGAACATCTGGATCTTGCTCAAATTTAGTCTCATTACATTTTGGACAAGATTTTGGTGTAACTTCCTTGTCGGCCCATTGGTGGTCACATGATTGACAATTAAAAACTGGAATTCTGTGTCCCCACCATAATTGACGTGAAACACACCAGTTTCTTGGTTCTCTTAACCAAGAGAAGTAAGTATTTTCCCATCCCTTAGGGTAGAACTTTGTTTTGTCTGTTTCAACTGCTTGAACAGCTTCTTTCGCCATGTCTTGTACGTTAACAAACCATTGCTTCGAAACCATTGGTTCAATAACAGCTTTTGACCTATCTCCATGTCCAACTTGGTGGATATGCTTTTCTTCTTTTACAAAGAGTCCAAGTTCTTCAAGCTTTGCAACAACTTTGTTTCTTGCTTTCTTACAAGTGAGTCCTTCCCATTCAAGACCATGCTTATTGAGAGTTCCATCCTTATTCAAGATATTAATAATTTCTAGGTTATTTCTCTGACCGATTTCAAAGTCGTTGAAGTCGTGACCAGGAGTTACCTTAAGGCAACCAGTTCCTTTTTCCATATCAACGTGTTCATCACCAATAATCGGAACTTCTCTATTACAAATAGGAACGATAGCTTTTTTTCCAATGAGGTGAGAGAACCTCTCATCATTTGGGTTAACTGCTACGGCCGTATCTCCAAGTAGAGTTTCTGGTCTCGTTGTAGCTACTTCTAGAATGACGTCGCTATCAGCTACCTTGTAGTTGATATGATAGAAGGCACCTTGAACTTCTTTATGTTCTACTTCAGCATCTGAAATGGCCGATTGAAGTACTGGGTCCCAGTTTACGATATAGTCTGATTGATAAATTAGACCTTGATTGTAGAGCTCAACAAAAGCTTCTCTAACAGCTTCATTTGGTTCTGCATCCATTGTGAACATTGAGTAGTCCCAGTCACATGAAGCACCCATAACTCTTTGTTGTTCAGCAATAAAACCGCCATACTCTTCTTTCCAGGCCCAGATTTTCTCTAAGAACTCTTCACGAGTAAAGTCATGTCTTGTCTTCTTACTTTCATTCCAAACAAGTTCTTCAACTTTAGATTGAGTTGCAATACCGGCGTGGTCCATTCCTGGAAGAAAGAGAGTTTCATAACCTTTCATTCTTTTGAATCGAATCAGTGCATCCTGAGTTGTGATATCAAGAGCGTGTCCAGCGTGAAGTTTTCCTGTGACGTTTGGCGGAGGCATGATGATACAAAATCCTTCATCGACTTTACCTTTTTTAGGAGCAAAGTGCTTACCTTCTTCCCAAGTTTTATACCACTTCTTTTCTACATCTGTAGGGCTATAAGTTTTTGATAATTCCTGCGTCATAGAAATCGTCCTTTTACTGAGTTAATGAGGTTTGAAACCTAGCTTTCTGTATATCACAGCTTGCGTCATCGGTCTAAAGAAATTGCGAAGTTGCGCAGAGGGTTATTCCCAGTTATCTACAGGTTTTGGGAGCACTTTTGGCGCTTCGTAGTCTGGGTCTGGCTCAGGAAAGAGCTCATCCTTTGTTAATGGAACGCCGTCCTCAATGATGGTCTCATCAACAGGGACCCAGTCATCAACAGGTTGTGGTAATTGTGAAGGTGCTTGATAGGCTGGACTAGGGTCGGGAGCCACTTCAAAAGTAAGGTCTTTAAGTTCCTTTCTGGCCTTTTCGAGTCCCTGGTCTTTTATTTGAACAAAAACTTTCTTATCGGATAGGTTTTTAGGATAGGCCCTTGATGTTAGTTCAAGAATTTTTACTAAACGCTGATACATTTCGTAAGAGTATTCATTGAGCGTATCGTTGAGAATCTCACTCTCTTTACTTAGAGCAAGTCTAATCCATGGTGTAAGAAGTGCAACTTTTCTTGAAAACATTCTTGTCTTATTATCAATCTTGTTAAGCTTCTTCTTTTGAAAGGCGCCAAATTGTTTGAGTTCTGGCTCTGTTAATAATTCAGAAAGATCTTGGAGTAGTGACTTGTAAATTAATTTAGAAAACGGCATGTTTTCAGGAAGAGTTTTCACCTTTTGTGTGAGTAATTCATACATCTTATGATCTATAACTTTGTAACCCTTCTTAAGAGATTTAGAGTGGTTGAGAGTTGCTTTAACGATCTCTTCATCCAGGAAAAGAATTTCCCCGTGGTTCTTAGCTATTAGTTTATTAAATGTGCCAATCTGTGTTTTAGTAATTTTTTTACTAAGAAAATTTTCTTTTAATAGAGCAGCAGTTAATGGAGGAACTTCTTTTGAAAACTCAAAGTCACTGGCCAAGCTATTCAAGCTTAGGTTTACAAGAATAAATGTGGCAAAAAGTGATTTTCTAATCATCTTCTTTGAGTTCCTTATTTATTTTAAATTTACCTTTAAGATCATCAAGAACATAGATTTTTTTCCTAAATGGTATATAGAGCTTTCCTTCTATCGAAAGAAGGTTTGTCACAAATTTGAGGTCTGAGTGTATAAAGGCCTTTTTTTCTTTTAAGTGATAAGATA
Source organism: Bacteriovorax sp. DB6_IX (assembly GCF_000447775.1). Classification (GTDB taxonomy): domain Bacteria; phylum Bdellovibrionota; class Bacteriovoracia; order Bacteriovoracales; family Bacteriovoracaceae; genus Halobacteriovorax_A. The sequence continues at coordinate 457 of NZ_AUNJ01000139.1, read as the reverse complement.
GCACTTCAGAAGTTTTACCAGATAAGCCAGTTAAATTCTTGATGAAGAAAATTCTCTCTTTGTCATTTTGACAGTGGAGAGAGTGTGCAGGTCCTTTGGCAGATTCGAAGAGAAAGTCTCTTTTTGAGATATCAGTTTCAATATAGTTGAGTCTATATAAATTAGTGAATGACTTCTTACCACTAGATGACTCTAGAATGTAGAGGTTATCATTTGTTCCACATAGCTCTAGATTAATTCCAAGTGATGTTGTCTTATAGAGTGTTGATCTTTTACTTCTTTTCTAAATCAAATGAAAGAATTCCTGATCGCTTTCTTATCGTTAATATCTGTGTAATAGAGAGTATCAAGAGTTGATATAGAAAAACTTGGTATAAAATACGGATCTTTTGCATTAACTTTGATTCTGAAAGTTTTCGCCCTATTATTCGTTGTGATCACTACAATTTCTCTATTT
>NZ_AUNJ01000138.1 GCF_000447775.1 Bacteriovorax sp. DB6_IX | reverse complement strand
AGAACTGAGTTCTATATTAGTTTAAAGTGTTTGTAGTTTCAACAGTTGTGTTAAGCTCTGATGCATTAAATGCATTGAAAGTGTTAACTGGAGCTTCTTCAGTTGTAGTAGACTCAACACCTTCAAGAGATCTGATATATCCAGTAAAAGTACCTTCTTCAGCTCTGATAACTCTCTTCAGAAGTTCTACGTCACCAGCTTTTGTTGATTTTTTCTCTTGATCAAAAAGAAGTTGGATCTGAGTCATGTAAGTAATATCATTTTTTGTCTTATTATCAATTACTTGAATCTCGTGCCCTTCTCTGATGATTTGAGCGATTTCTTCAAGAGTAACATAACAGCTTTGGTGAGTGTCATAAAGCTTTCTGTTTTGGTACCTTTTGATAATTCTAACATCGTTCATATTAACATCCCCTATTCGGTTTTAATATTTGAGAGTAACTCTCAAGTTTTTCGCTATTATCTAAACACAAAGGTTTTTAGCACATAGTGTTATATACTTTAAGACCTAGTGTACATTTTTCATTCAGCTTAACTCTAGCAAAGAGAAAGGCACGCAATTTCAAGGTGTTAACCAATGAAAGCTGTAGCCGTTCAATAATTAGTGCTTAGCGTTTTCCAAGTGCACAAATGAATTAGCAGTTTATGACTTTGACTGTCAAGGTGAAAACCTTCAAAAATCTTTGCACCGCCAAAAAAAACTCCAAAAAAAACAGAAAAACAATAACTTATATTTTGTTTAGATTCGCAGAGTCCAATGAGGGCTAGGTTTTATAGTACAATAGGGGAAAAGATGTCGACCGGGCGCAAAGTTCGTAAAGTCTAGGGAAATTAGGACGAAAAGGTTGAATAGAGGAGCGGGAAGCTTCTTGAGTTCAGAAGGAATGTAGATGAATAGATTCACACCACTTTTCGTAATGACCCTAGCATTTGCCGTTAGTTGTTCCAGTGTTCAAAAATCACCTGAGGCGATTAAGCAGAAGCTAAGCGAAAAAAGAGTTGAGGAAATTGATAGCTATCAGGCAGCTTTAAAGGCTAAGGCTAATGTTGAGAGCCGTCTGGGAAGCGTGACTGATGAGGCCATTGCCGCTGGTCCTGAGGCCATGAGATATTTATCAACTGATCTTTTTTTTAAGGCCAATGATGCATCTCTCAAGGGAGATTCTTATTCTGCCTCAATAATATTTAAATACATCGTAAAATTGAATCCAAATGATATCTATATCAGAAAGAAGTATGCAGTTGAACTAATCAAGTCAAACCAGCTGGTGAAGGCTAAGGACGAGCTTGTTTTTCTAGTATCAAATTCTAAAGATAAGGATCTTAAAGAGAAGGCCAACCTTCTTTTGGCCGGGGTTTATTCAGCCCTCAAAAATAAGTCAAAGTCGATTAAATTATACAAGGCCATTGTTGATCAAACAAAGGGTGAAATCCCTGAGGCCTGTATCTTCCTATCTAAGGCTTATGTTGCGGAGAATAAGTATAAGCGAGCATTCTCTGTTCTGGATTTTTGCCGTAAATCTTCGGTAAAAAATAGAGCTTCATTTACTTACTTTAAAGCAAAGCTGGACTTTGATCGCAATAGAATGAAATCAGCGATTCAAAACTTAAGGCTCTCATTAAGAGAAGATAAGGATCACTACCAAAGTATTCTCCTTTTAGGACATATTTATGAACTTAAATCTCAAAATGAGAAAGCTCTAAAACTCTATGAGAGATTCATTAAAAGAAAACCAAATAGCTACTCAGTTCTAAGTAAATATGTAAATCTGCTTTTTTCTGAAGGAAAGTATGAAGGTGTCATCCCTCATCTGGAAAGACTTCTGGCCATTGATGAAGATAACCTAAATCTTAAAGTGAGATTAGGGGTTCTCTACACTGAGGTTGGTAAAATTGATGAGGCAAAGAGTATTTTTAGAGAAATTCTAAAAGTTGTCCCAGACTCAGACAAAGTTCTTTATTACCTTGCAAGCCTTTATCAGCAAACTGCTGAAAATGAGAGCGCCATTGAGTACTACTCGAAAATAAGTGATACGAGTGCTCTTTATCATGAAAGTAATATTCAGATTGCTCAAATTCTAAATGTGATTGCGCAAAATGATAGAGATTCTAATATTAAAAAGGGTGAAGATCGCTTCATTAGCTTTATTAATAAGAAGTCACAAAAGAGTGATGGATTGAATGTTGAGTTAAGTGTGATTCTGGCAGGATATCAAGAATCTAATAAGGACTTTAGACAGGCGATTCAGACAATGGAGAGTGTGAAAGATGTCCAAGGTTTTTCTGAGGGACACGATTACTACTTAGCAGCTCTTTATGAAAGAGTAAAAGAATATGGAAAGGCTGAAGCTATTGTTAGAAAGATGCTTGAGAGAAACCCTGAGAACCCACATGCTTTAAACTTCATTGGGTATTCGATTCTTGAAAGAGGAAATGACTTTGACAAGGCCTATGAATACATTAGTAAGGCCGTAAAGCTAAAACCAAATGATGGTTATATCAGAGATTCTCTTGGTTGGTACTACTATAAGAAAGGTGATTTTAAGAATGCCTTTAAAGAAACATATAAAGCTTGGAAGCTTGTTCAAGATGATGTTGTGATTACAAAACATTTAGCCTTGATTTATAAGGCGATGAACAACTATGATAAAGCTAAAGAGTATTATGTCGAGGCACTAAAAAATTGCAAAGTAGAATCAGAAAGAGAAGAAGTATTGAGGGGACTAGAAGATTTAGAATCTTTAAGGTTGCCTGCTTCTCGTTAGTACTAACTTCTTGTACGACAAATCAAAAAAATCAAAATACAACAAACTCTCTAGAAGCAGACTTTGCTTCTAGAGTCTGTTTGAATTCTACTGGGCGTGGACGTCTTAAGGTTTCTTCACAAGAGAATCGATTCACTTATCAAGCAGCCGTTAAAGATCTTGATTATACGCTGGGGATTGATATCCCTTTTAAAGGACAAGAGACTTTGACTCTTCCTCTCGGTTCCAAGAAGAACCTTGGTGGGAGTTTGTATCAAAAAGTATCTAAGAGTCTTTTGAAGAAAAGAAAGTTAAAGGCCGTTCAACTCTTTGATGATTTCCTTTTGCAAAGTGCAAAATTCTTCGATGGTATTTCAAAAGTTCAGAATTCTCAGTGCTCTGACTCACAGTGTTTAAATGGACAAATTCTAAAAACTGATAAGGGCGAGCAGTTTCGCTCTGCGTGGTCAGATGAATACGAACTTGTCATTGATTTTGGAAGATTGAGAAGTGGTATGTATCAATCGATCAGAGTCAAAGCTTTACACATGAAGTCAAAAAAGAATCCACTTTCGCTGGATTTGGCCTTGGATAGCTGCCAGTAGCGGCGTGTCATCCCCCTCAAAACCTTTTTACTCTGGCAAATCAGTAGGGATTTAGGTATAAATCCTATCTAACCGTTTTTAAACAACGAGACAAACAATAAAGGGAAGAAACATGAAAATGAAAAAGATTTCCATTGCTCTACTTTCTGGTCTGATGCTTTTCGGATCTTGTACGAAGAAAGTAGACATGAGTGAAAAAGTTCTTAATCTTGCCGTAGGTAGTGAGATTAAGGGAATGGATCCTATTTATGCAAACGATCGTTATTCAAGTAACGAAATTGCTAGAATCTATGAGAGGCTTTTAGAGTACCATTACTTAAAAAGACCTTACACGCTAGTTCCAAACCTAGCGGAAAGCCTTCCTGTCGTTTCAGAAGATGGAATGACTTATACATTTAAAATTAAAAAAGGTGTTCTTTTCCAAGATGATCCAGCTTTTGAAGGTGGAAAAGGAAGAGAGCTTACTGCAGAAGATTTTGTTTACTCTATCAAAAGACTTGCTGATCCAAAACTTCAAGGTCTTGGTTGGTGGCTTCTTGATGGAAAAATCAAAGGTCTTAATGAGTGGAGAGACAAGAACGCTGAGAAAGATGTTGTTGATTACTCTGAGGCTATTGAAGGTCTAAAGGCCGTTGATAAGCACACACTTGTTTTCCAACTTAATAAGCCATTTCCACAGTTCCTATACTCTCTAGCTATGCCATTTACTTTTGTAGTAGCTAAAGAAGCTGTAGAAAAGTATGGAAAAGAGTTCCTAAACCACCCAGTTGGGACAGGACCATTCATGCTTAAAGGAAAAGTATTCAAGCAAACTTCTAAAAGACTTGAGTATGTTAAGAACCCAACTTTCAGAAAGAAAGTTTTCCCATCAGAAGCTTCGGAAGAGTTTAAGCCAATGCTAGCTGATCAGGAAAAGATCTTCCTCTAGTTGATAAGGTTGTTGTTAATATCATCACAGAATCTCAACCGAGAATGCTTCAATTCAAAAAAGGTAGAGTAGATTACAATGCTGTTGATAAAGATAACTTTGACTCAATGGTTTCAACTGGAAAGAAGCTAAGCCCAGATATGGCAAAGAAAGAAATCTCTCTTGAGGTTACTCCTTCTCTTGACGTAACTTACACAGCTTTCAACCATGATATGAAGCTATTCCAAAATACTGATCTTAGAAGAGCAATGTCACTAGCATTTGATGTTAATGAACTAAATAGACTTTTCTATAACGATGTTAGAGCAATGCCTGCTCAGTCAATCATCCCTCCAGGAATTGCTGGATACATGAAAGACTACAAAGCTCCATATAGAGCAAAGAATATTGCGAAAGCAAAAGAGCTTCTTGCTAAAGCTGGTTACCCAGATGGTAAAGGGCTTCCTGAAATTACTTACGACTGTCCAAGTTCTTCAACTTCAAGACAGATCGGAGAACTTCTTAAAAAGCACATGGGTGAGATTGGAATTAGCGTAAGAGTTGTTCAAAATACTTGGCCAGAGCTTCAAAAGAAAATCACTAAAAGACAAGTTATGCTTTACGGAATTGCATGGGGTGCAGATTACCCAGATGCTGAAAACTTCCTACAGCTACTTTATGGACCAAATAA
>NZ_AUNJ01000137.1 GCF_000447775.1 Bacteriovorax sp. DB6_IX | reverse complement strand
GNAACTAATTCTCTATACAAATGGCTTATTAATTCGTTCAAAAGATAGACTTCATGAACTTTTAAATATTGGTGTAGATAAAATTATCGTGACCAATCACGAACAGGTGAAGAAGAATCCTTTTGAAATTATATATGATTCTCTTTCTGAAAAAGAAAAGGTCGCCATTTCGTATGATAATCATACTAATTTAAGAAAATTTAATAGAGCTGGTTGTCATCCTGAACTTGGCCCGCGTGGAGAGTTTAGTGATCGGCCTTGTTCTCTCCCTTCAACGGTCTTAACAATTTCTGTAAAAGGTAATGTTCTCTCATGTTTCGAAGACTTCTATCAGAAATATACATTTGGAAACTGCTCATCAGAAAATGTCATTGATATCTGGAATAACGCTGAGTATGCTAAATTTAGAAATAATCTCCAAGCTGGAAACCGTGACCTTTATGAGACTTGCTTGAAGTGTAACCGAACAGATCAAACTATGAGTCAGAACTTAAATAAACACCTTATTGATGAACAAGAAATCGAAGCAATTTCTAATGTCTTAAGATCAGGAAAACTCTTTCGTTATGGACAGCCTCTTGGCGAAAGTGAGTGTGATAAATTTGAAAATGAATTTAGTGAGTACTTAGGAACGAAGAAAAGTTTTGTTCTAAATAGTGGGACTAATGCTCTTATTGTCGCTTTAATGGCGCTTGGTATTTCCGAAGGTGATGAAGTCATTATTCCTGCTTATACTTTTGTGGCAACAGCGGGTGCCGTTTTACAAGTTGGAGCTATACCGGTTGTGGCAAATATTGGTAATGACTTAATGATGAACTTCGATGATATGAAGTCTAAGGTGACGGATAGGACAAAGGCCATCATTCCTGTTCACATGGATGGGATTCAATGCGAAGTAGATAGAATCGTTGATTTCGCCAAGGATAATAATCTCTATGTTATTGAGGACGTTGCTCAAGCTTTAGGAGCAATGTACAAGGGACGTCTTCTTGGATCATGGGGGGATTTTGGATGTTTCTCTTTTAATCGTGATAAGGTTTTAACTGCTGGAGAAGGCGGTCTTGTAACGACACGTCGAGAAGATCTTATCTCGAGGACGCAATCTTGTATTGATCAAGCCATTAGTTTTAATCCTACTTATCAAGAAAATTTTAAAGATATGGTGCCTGTCTTAGGGATTTCGACAAGAGTGTCAGAGATCACTGGTGCTATGCTTAGAATACAGTTAAAAAAAGTTGATCAAATCTTATCTGCCAATAGAGAAAGAAAAGATATCTTTACTAAGAATTTAGCCGATCTTCCTAAGGGCATTTCACTTATTGAACCTAATGATGGGCAGGAGTGTGGAACAACTCTACATTTACGCTTAAAAGATCCTGCTATGGCAGCAATGTTGTCAAAGAAGTTGATGGCAGAGGGATTACATTTTCTACCAACGACGATGAGAAGAGCTCATTGTGTTTGGAAGTGGAATAATATTTTAAAGGCAGGTCACTCTTTTAGTGATAAACGAGACCCTTTCTTAAGAACTGATAAGAAGTATAATTATTCAAAGATTCATTTCATCGAATCAATCAGTATCCTCACATCAACACTGATGATAAATATAGATATTACGAAGTCTTTGAGTGATATAGAATCAGATGCCATTAAATTGAGAGAGATTATTCAAAGGACATGTCATGAAGTATGAGCTTGTCTATAAGAATGGAAAATTTGATAAAATAGAAATTGAAAGCCCTGATGTCTTAACTGAAGGAGCTGTTCGTATCCGACCGACTGAAGTAGGAATATGTGGATCGGACCTTTATAGTATCGAAATTCTTCCTGGTACAGAAAGCTTGAGACCTGGTCATGAATGGATTGGAGTTGTTGAAGAATCAAATTCTTCTAGCTATCAAAAAGGCGATATAGTGACTTCTCCCGTCTCTTTTGGTTGCCAAAAGTGTCGTTCATGTTATGACGGTAAGCCAAATAATTGCTTAAATAATCAGTCTCTTGGTGGAAAAGAAATTGGTGCTTTAAGAAATGAGATCATCTTACAAGATCAATATTTAATTAATTTAAGCCATTTGAATCAAGAAGGTCTTGTTCTTATTGAAGTTGCCGCAGTGGCAGAACAGGCGTTCTTGCATATGGCCGACTTAGGATTAAGAGCTGGTAAGAAAGATAGAGTAATGATCTTCGGTGCTGGGCCAGTAGGTTTATTCTGTGCTTTAAAAGCTAAGAAAGAAGGATTGAATTACATTCTCGTCGAACTAGATAAGAAGAGAATTGAAATAGCAAAAGAGCTTGGATTAAATATTATCGCCACTGGAGCGGCACTTTTAAAAGATGATTATCATATGTCTTTTGACTATATAATAGACTGCTCTGGGGATGGGAATAAGAAGAGTGGTTTTTGGAAGTACTTTCTTCACTTCGCTTCGGTAAGTTCAAAGCTTTTAGTTGTTGGGAAATATATTAACGAGCAAAAGATTAATTCAGTACTTTTTACAAATCGTGATGTCACGATTAAGTGGATGAGAGGTCTTCCTAAATCTGTCATTGAAAAAGCTGTAGTAAATTGGAAAGAGGACTTACCTGATATTGGGAAATCAATGATAACTCATGAATTTTCTTCAGTTGATGTCGATAAAGCATTTGATATTGCGCTACGAAGAGAGAATACAGGAAAGGTTGTGGTTAAAATTTGATATCAACGGAACAATGACCAAATTCTTGATGACGATTATTCTTTAGCTTTACATCACATGGGTTACACATACCGTAGTATTTGCACTCGCGATATATATCTTCTATTTTGAAATCATTATCTAAAATATCACCAATTGGCATTTTCTTGTTATAGAGATCATGATGACATCTAAAAATATTACCTTCAGGAGATATTAGAAGTTCACTTGTACGGCACTGAACAGTTTTGAGTTCCTTAGCAAAAATTGCATCGTCATACTTATAAGTTCCAAAGAGTTGTCCATCATATTTACCTAGGAGCTCCTTTGTCTTAAAAATAATTCCATTATCATGACAAACGATTCTTGCTTTCTCTGTTTGTGCCTTAGATATAGGATGATCAACAGTGAAAATTCCGATGGGATATCCTGCTTTTTTTAAAATGAGAACTTTTTCAACAGTTTCTCCTAAGTCCATCGTTTCGGGATGATAACTTACGCGAATTGAGGGATAGGGGAGATCGTGATTGAAGCGTGATGTCGGAATTCTTTCGATGAATTCATAAGGGTCAAACTGAATATTAGTAAGTAGATCAATATTTAGATCCGTTCGAATATTTTGTAGGATATAGTAGAAATCTTTATGAATAGAAGGTTCACCACCTTGCAAAGAGATTGATGTACCATCTTGTGGTTGAATTCTATTAATTGCATCAACCCATTCTTTTCCAGAGAGGTGTCTTCTTTTTTGGTCTAAGCCTACCGTATGATTAATACAGTAACTACAAGATAGATTACAGGCGAGAGAGAGAAAGACTCCAATGTAATTATAATGTTGTGGCAATTCAACGGGATTGAGCATGGTTTAGTATATTTGCTCTCTTTGAGAAATGTCAAAGATTAGTCCCTCTAAATCATGTACAAGAGGTGATTTAAGAGATTCTAAAATATCCTTGATATTATTAAAGTGAGCACAAACACCATTCTTATTATTGATCACATGAAGTTGAGAGCAGACGCCAAAAATCTCCCATTTTAAGTTCTCTATAAGAATTTCTTTTTCTTCTTCACTTAAATCGTTTATCTGAAGTAAGAACTCTTCTTTTGTCCGGTTCTGAAGCGACTTAGTAAGATGCTGAATCGGATTAAAGGCAATATGATTATCTAGTT
>NZ_AUNJ01000136.1 GCF_000447775.1 Bacteriovorax sp. DB6_IX | reverse complement strand
AGCCAGTCAACGTGCTCTTCTTCACTTGCTAGGATATCTGTAAATAGCTCTCTCGTAACATAGTCTTGTTCTTTCTCACAGAGCTCAATACACTTTTTAAGATGTGGAACGGCAGCATATTCAACTTCAAGATCACACTCGATGATCTCCTGAACATTTTGACCAATTTTGATACGATCAAGCTTTTGAAGATTCGGTAGCCCCTCAAGAAAGAGAATTCTCTTGATTAGTTCATCAGCGTGCTTCATTTCATCAATAGAAGCTTTATATTCTAGGTGCCCAAGTCTCTCTAGCCCCCAGTCCTCAAGCATTCTTGCATGCAGGAAATATTGGTTAATTGCTGTTAGCTCTTTTGTAAGAACACTATTTAAAGCGTCAATAATTTTCTGATTACCTTTCATATAGAAGATCCTTTTTTGAATTAATCTTACTTAAATCTCTTCTAGAAATTGTAGGCCTGAAAGGTATGAGTGTCTAGGAATTTCGGTAGTTTAACTTTATGAAATCTTTTTTGAATCAGTATGTTTTTGTTGTGTTTGAGCTGTTTTTGTTTTGGCCCTCATACTGTCTAAGGCGTCGATCACACAAACACCACAAGAGTTCCCAACCCCAAGTCTGTTGAGAATTTCTCTATCGTTAAGTCCCTGCTTTTGAGCAGTCTCTAACATTTCTTCTGTGATACCATTACAAATACAAACGTACATGCTTACCTCTTCGACTTTGAGTATACACAAAATAGTTTTGCATATCAAACATTAAATTTATCGGCATGACTTTTGTAGGGCTTTAGAAACGTAAGTGATTGAAAATACATGTTACTAGGATTTCTGCTGGTGAAATCCCGGTAGTTTTTTCAAAGTACTTAAAGCCAGGAACATTGTTAACCTCGATCAGACGGTACTTCCCCTCAATATCCTCGAGAATATCAAAGGCGAGAATTGAGCAAGGGGACTGCCAAAATTTGGCATTTAGAAACTCTGATAATCTATCTGGGATTTTATCATCTGAGATATGCTCTAGTGAGGCCTTCTCACAATTGAGTAATTCTTCTGGATCATTGTGGGTTTTTTTAAGTACTCCAATAATGACATTATTTATCGCGAGGATTCTCCACTCCGCTCGCTTTAAAAGAAGTGGCTGGAGAATATATCTTGTGTCCTTGTTCGAACTAAGCTTCTGGTAATCTTCAAGAGGAGTGATTGTCTTTATGATTCCCTTGGCCTGATTGCTTCGAATTGGCTTGAGGAGGTATTTTAAGGCCCTATTTGATTTTGTAAATGTCTCAATCTCCATCTGCGAGCAGACCTGGAGATCAAGAGTTGGGATACTCTCAAGGGCGATCTTTTGAAAGAGCTCTGCCTGGAGAGCTTTATCTCTGAGGATCGCCGTGATGTGGGGATCATTTACGATAAGAGTTCGTGGCCACTTGATTTTATATCTTTTGAGAAGCTCCAAATCAGAATCATCATAACTTATCCCACTGATACGATTTAAGATGACATCGTAAGATTCCTTCAGTATTTGATCATGATCGTAATTGAAAGGATTGATGACTTGATACGTGGCACCATAATGCTCAATTTTCTTTGTCAATTCAACAATACTTTCAAGGGTTTGGTTTATTGTAAGGATAAGAAATTTCATAAAAAAATGATGCCATTTTAATAAGTGCCTGTATATAATGAAGAGACAAAATGGATGTAATATGATGAAAAATACTTTAAAGATATTAACGATCTCTCTAGTACTGCTTAGTTGTTCTAAAGTGAGTCTGATTGATCGCAAGGATAAGACTGTGACAGCTCCTGCAAAGGATGTCGCTGTAAAAGATGTGGTGGCCAAGGACGTCGTTATCCCAAAACCACAGGTGCTCTTACCTAAGAAGTTTACTAAGGTTGAGAACACGACCAAGGTTTCGAAATTCTGTAAGAAAATTAGTAAGAAGTTTCTCAACTATGGTTGGGGGCATAGCCGTTGTGATTCATTTCATTGGCATCATGTCAGAAACTCTGTTTGGGGTGATCCCCTTATGTGGGTAACATTTGGAAATGAAGCCGAACACAAGGCTAAGCCTAAGAATATGACAATGGTTCTGTGTGGGGTTCATGGTGATGAAATCACTCCTGTAAAATTCTGTTTTGATATTCTTCATCATCTCTATCTTGAGCAAGATGAATCGAAGTTTAAGGACAACCTTATTGTTGTTGTACCAATTGCTAACCCTGATTCATTCTTTAAGAAGTGGCCAACAAGAACAAATGCTAGGGGAGTTGACGTTAACAGAAACTTTCCTACTAAAGATTGGAATTCTAAGGCCCATAAAGTTTGGGTTAATCGTTATAGAAAAGATAAGAGAAGAAACCCTGGTAAGAAGTCTATTTCTGAGCCAGAAACACTCTTTCAGGTTAACCTTATTAAGAGATACAATCCGACAAAGATCATCTCTGTTCATGCACCTCTAACTATTTTAGATTATGATGGTCCAACTGTGGCCACAGAGAATTTCCATGATGTGGCCCATGAAGCGAATAACCTTCTTGTACAAATGAGTAAGAAGGCCAAGGGATATAGAATTAAGAACTACCCATTCTTTCCTGGAAGTTTAGGAAACTATGCTGGTAACGAAAGAAATATTCCAACCTATACTTTAGAGCTTCCTTCTAGTGATAATAGAAGACATAAGGAGTTCTGGAATATTTTTAAAAGCTCTATTGAGTACGCTCTCTTTCATGCTCCCATGAAAGGTAAGATCGTTCTTAATGAGACCAAGTCTGAAGAGAAACAGGCCAAGAAGAGTAACTAACTAGTAATAGTGATAATTAGTTAAACCCTTCTTGACGAAGGGTTTTTTTTCGTCTTTATTGAGGCAAATTTTTTAGGAGTCAATAAATATGAGCTGGACAATTGATGATGCAGACAAGACATATGGAGTTTCAAAGTGGGGTGCTGGTCACTTTACGATTAACGAGAGTGGACAGCTTGCTGTTGTGCCTAAGAGAGAAATTCCTGAGCAAACAATTGTCATCCAAGATGTTATAGATGAGATGCTCTCACAGGGAGTAAGATTTCCTGTTGTTATTCGCTTTCATGATATTTTGAGATCACAAGTTAAAACTATCAACCGTACTTTCAATAATATTATCGATGAGGCCGATTATGAAGGTCACTTCTATGGTGTTTATCCTGTGAAGGTAAACCAAATGCGAGAAGTGGTTGAAGAAATTGTAGAGGCCGGTCATCGTTATAATTTTGGGCTAGAGGCCGGAAGTAAGGCCGAACTGATGTCTGTTTTGGCCTATAATACAAATAAGAAGGCATTAACTGTACTCAATGGCTATAAAGATGAAGATTATCTTCGTCTCGCTCTTCTTGGAAGAAGACTCGGACGTAAGATTGTCGTTGTTGTTGAAAAATTTAGTGAGCTTGTGAAGTTAATTGAGCTTTCAAAAGAAACTGGAGTTGAGCCAATTATAGGAATCCGCTCTCGTATGACTGTAAAAGGTCGTGGGAAATGGGAATCTTCTGGGGGAGAGAAGGCAAAATTTGGGCTTACAATTAGTGAGATTATCAATGCGGTTGAACTTCTTAAAGAGAATAAACTTCTTGATTGCTTGAAGCTTTTTCACTTTCATATTGGAAGTCAAATCACAGATATTAGGGCGATTAAAGAGGCCATTGCAGAAGGGGCCCGTATCTATTGTAAGCTCTTTCAGTATGGTGTGAATCTTGAGTACTTTGATGTTGGTGGTGGTCTTGGAGTTGATTACGATGGGACGGCATCAACAAATGACTCTTCAATCAATTACAAATTAGATGAATATGTGGCCGATATTGTTTATGGACTAAAACAAGTTTGCGATCTTGAAGATGTACCACACCCAAATATTATTACAGAGAGTGGTCGTGCTCTTACTGCGCATCATAGTTGTGTTATCACTAATATTATCGGAGAGATCGACACTACATCAGTCAATTTTGATACGAAGAAAATTACAGGTGAGTCTCATCTTGTCTCAAATATACGAGAAGTGGAAGAGGATCTTGATAAGTATGAGAATTGGCAAGAGGTTTACAATGATGCTGTTAAACTTAAGGAAGACTCACTCAATGCCTTCAAACTAGGTATTCTGAGTCTTGTGGAAAGGGCCAAAATTGAAACAATCTATTGGCGTATCCTAAAGAAAGTTGCGGAGATTGTTTCTAATAAAGAATTTACTTTTGAGCAAGAGACGGAACTTGAGGAATATCTCTCTGGGCAATATCTCTGTAATTTCTCAATTTTTCAATCGGCCGCAGATAGCTGGGCCATCGATCAGATCCTCCCTGTTGTTCCTATTGATCGTTTAGGGCAGCAGCCTTCTAAGCGCTGCTCTCTAGTGGACATCACGTGTGATAGTGATGGAAAGATGGATAAGTTTATTGATTACGATGAAGGTATCAAGAAAACAATCCCTGTCCATCAGTTGGATGGGAATCCTTACTATTTAGGAATCTTTCTTACTGGGGCCTATCAAGATGTTATGGGTGATATGCATAACCTCTTTGGGCGCTTGAATGAAGTACACGTCTATGCTCACGAAGGTGATCCTAAAGGTTTCTACATTGAGGAAGTTATCCGTGGCTCTTCTGCAGCGGACGTTCTTTCGACAATGCAATACAACCCTCAGTATATGGCCTTTACAGTAAAGAAGGCGATTGATAATCAGATATCTCGCGGTCTAATAAATCCAAGAGATGGTGTGAAGTTAGTCGATTTCTATGAGGATTGCTTAAAGTCTTATACTTACTTGAAGTAGGTATAATTAAAATTAAGACAATAAAATCAGGTGTTTGACTTGGATCAGGTATAGTCTTACCATAGTAGTATTGTAAATTATGGAGAACTATATGAACTATATCATTGTGGGAACTTTGATCTTTGTCAGCAACCTGATGTTGGCCGTTAACTGGTTTATGCTTAAAGAGCATAAGAGCTTATTGATGCTTATTATTGGGGCAATTTGCTTCTTAATAAGTATGGTCTTTTTAATAAAAGAGGCCCTGCGCGTAAAAAGCGTCAATGAGATGTTGTTGGTTCTCAAGTCTAAAGTTGATGCTCTCTCTGGTGTCTCAGACCAAATCTCTAGTACAAGTAGTAACCTCTCTGAAGGAGCTTTAGAGCAAGCTGAGGGTTTACAGCAAACTGTCAGTGCTATGGATGAGATCAATGCTATGGTTCAACGTAATACAGATTTCACAGAAGAGTCTAAGAAAGAAACACAGCAGTGTCTTAGTACTGTTCAAGAAAGTAGTCGTATTATGAATGAGCTTCGTACTGCCTTTGCGACAATTAAAGAGGGGAACTTAGAGTTCGAAAGATTCGTGAAGGAAAATAATGTAAAGTTTGATGAAATTAAGAATGTCATTTCAGATATTTCTGAAAAGACTCAGGTTATCAATGATATTGTTTTTCAAACCAAGCTTCTGGCCTTCAATGCTTCTGTCGAGGCCGCTAGGGCCGGTGAACATGGGAAGGGTTTTGCCGTTGTTGCGGAAGAGGTTGGTTCCTTGGCCACTATGAGTGGTAAGGCCGCTGATGAAATCTCTGAAATGCTTGAAAAAGGACTTCATACAGTTAATAAGATTGTTGATGATACGACAAAGAGTGTAGAAGAGCTTGTTGAAGATGCGACGAAGAATATTGAATCAGGTGAGGGACAAGTTGAAAATTCTCTCACGGCTTTTGAGGATATTTCAACTCGAGTTAATCTTGTGACGGATAAGATTTCTGAAATTTCGAGTGCATCTCATGAGCAAACGATAGGGATCCAAGAAGTTTCTAAGGCCATCAATCTTCTCGAACAAAATAACCAACGCTCTACTCTTGTTTCAAGACAGGCCTTTGAAATCTCTGTTTCATTAAATGAAGAGTTTAACGAACTTGAAAAGCAGTTTGAATCAATTTTTTCTCAAGTCTATAAGGATGGATCATCTCCAAAAATTGAGCTCTCTGATTTTAAGTGGAATGACAAGTTTCTTCTTGGAGTTAATGAGATGGATGATGAGCATAAGATACTCATCGCTAAAATCAATAAACTTGTTAAGTCATTAAATAAAGAAAACCAGAAATTGATTGAAGAAAATTTCATCGATCTTAGAGACTATACTGTTCTTCACTTTAGGGATGAAGAGGAGTTCATGCAACGAGTTCAGTATCCTGACTTCGAGGCCCATAGCAAGATACACGAGAATATGTTGGCGAAATTTGGTAGTTTCCAAGAACAAGTCTTTGATGGAACTCTTGATAAGAAGAAGTTCGTGGCCTTCCTTAAAAACTGGCTTGTCAGTCATATTCTTGGGGTTGATATGCAATATGCCGAGCATTCTAAACGAGTATAACCGAATATTTAAATCGGTTAATAAAGCTTAGAATAAGATTCTCCGATAGTAGTAACTGTAGGAGAATCTTATGGCAGATTTATCACAAATTGATTTAGATGGTGGTGGCTCACAAGGAGAAGTTGAGCTTCATGGACATGAAGATGAGATTCATGCCGGGGGCGAGATCCACTCCACTGAAGAAGAGGATTCTTCCCATAGTAAGACCGAAGACCTGCATCTTTATTTTAAGCAAAGTTTACGTATGCGTATGGGTCTTACAGGAATGGTCATTAGTATCTTTTTTGGCCTTTCTCTTGTGATGACATTCGCTCTTTTGGTTTTTTCCTATACTGAGGCCGGACGCACATTTCTTCAAGGACTAAAATTCTTTATCTTCTAGACTCTTATTGCTAACATTTTCTTATGAAAGAAAATGAAACAGTATTTACAAAGAAATTAGACATTCAATATAGCGAACCTGCGGCAGAAGTCAGCTTTGAGGAATTTGATAAGGTCCTCAGAAGTCGACGTTCTGTGCGTGTTTTTAAAGATGAGCCTATTGCTGATAGTGATATCGACAAGGCCATTGAACATGGTTTATTGGCCCCAAATTCATCCAATCTTCAGCCTTGGGAATTCTTTGTGGTAAAAACTCCAAAGATTAAGGAAGAACTCGCAAGATATTGTTTCTCTCAAAATGGTGCGAAAACAGCATCACATTTAATTGTATGTGTTGCTCGAACAAATACTTGGAAAGAGCACTGTGAACTCATGCTAAAAGGTTTTCGTGATTCTGGAGAAGAAGTTCCAGCTGTTGTTGAGCAGTACTATAAGAAAATTGCGCCAGCGGCCTATGGTCTAATAGGTCCATTTGGAATTTTATCTCCTTTCAAGTGGCTACTTCTAAACGGTATAGGACTGACTAAGGTCATGGCACGTGGTCCTGTTTGGCCTAGTGATCTTAAAACTTGGGCAGTGAAGTCGACAGCTCTGGCCTGTGAAAATATTATGCTCTCTCTTCGCGCTCTAGGACATGATTCTCTGCCGATGGAGGGTTATGATGAGTGTCGTGTGAAAAAGCTTTTAGGTCTTGGTAGACATCAGCACTTGGTGATGATCATTGGTGCAGGAAAGAGAGCTGAGGGCGGAGTTTATGGGCCTCAGGTGAGATTTCCAAAAGAAAAATTCGTCCACCAAATTTAGAATTTGACTAGAATTATACAAGTGAGTTGATAAAGTCGTACTCTTCTTTTGAGACCGGCATGATTGAAAGGCGACAGCCTTTTTGTAAGAGCTTTAACTCACTTAGTTCATCATGCTCTTTAAGTTCTTTAAGTGGGATAACTCTTTTAAACTTCTTAGAAAATTTGATATCAACCATAAACCATCTTGGGTTATCTGGTGTAGACTTGGGATCATAGTAGCTACTTTTAGGGTCCCAACTTGTATGGTCTGGATAGGCTTCTTTACAGACAGTTGCAATACCGGCCACGCCAGGAACTTTACAGCTAGAGTGATAGAAGAGGACTTGATCACCCTTTTTCATTTCATCACGCATAAAGTTTCTGGCCTGATAATTTCTCACGCCATCCCAGTGTTCCTTCTTTCCCTTTCTATTGAAGAGATCATCAATTGAAAAAGTGTCAGGTTCTGATTTCATGAGCCAGTATTGCATCTTACTTCCTATTTTTTGACTATGGATTTTGAATAAGCCCGGCCAGGTTCTTCTTCTCAAAAGTTGGAAGCATAAAGGCCGCTTTGTGAATCCCTGTATTATAGTATTGAAAATCAAGTCCTGATTTTTCAACTCTAGACTCATCAAAGTCTTTAAGAGGATCAAGTCCATTTGAAGCAAATGTAAATGACCAGAGCCCACCAGGGTATGAGAGATTCGAGAAGTTATAAATAAATGTCTTCTCAAAGGCGTCGTTAAGAACTTTCAGCATACTCTTTTGAATGTCTCCGTTAAAGAAAGGTGATTCTCCTTGTGAGACAACGATTCCATTATCTGCAAGACACTTTTTGACATTTCCATAGAATTCAGGCCCAAATAGTGGCGCGGCAGGTCCGATAGGATCTGTTGAATCGACTATGATAATATCAAATTTCTCAGTTGTTTCTTCTACAAATTTAACACCATCTCCAATAATGAGATTTAGCTTGTCGTGTCCCTTTAGAACTTCAGCCGTTTGCGGGATAAATTCCATACAGGCCTCGCACACGAGACCATCAATTTCTACCATCGTACATTTTTCAACTCCAGGGTGTCTAAGAACTTCTCTGGCCGTCCCACCATCACCACCTCCAATGACTAGAACATTCTTTGGGTTAGGGTGAACAAAGAGAGGAACGTGAGTGATCATGTCATGGTAAACAAACTCATCTCTTTCAGTTACCATAACAAGTCCGTCATTTAGAAGCATTCTTCCATGGCCCTTTGTTTCGACAACATCAACAGTTTGGAATTCTGATTTCTTTGAGTAGAGAACATTCTCTACTTTATATCTCATACCGTATCCGACTTCATGTTTTTCTTCGATCCATAAATCACTATACATAATTACCTCTTAGAGTATTTTAAATGGGGCAAGCTTGCCCTTTCTTGCTTTATAAAAGTGAGAGAAATACATAGTATAACCACAATCAAGTTGAGTCTCAACTTCTGTCTTTAACTTATAGTCCTCTGGAGTATCTTTACCACACTGTCTCTTGTGACATGGCTGAAATTCGATAAAGTCGTAGGCCACTGGTCCAAAGACATCAAGAAGAGTAGGGACAAATTCTCTTAGGTCGATATCGGACTCAAAAGAGACATAAGGACTCACTTCCTGAGGAGTAATGTGAATTGTTAGGTAGCGATCATCCTTAATGGCATTCAGTGAGTAACCATAAGGTTGAAAGACGAAATCATCAATTTTAAAGCCAGGAAGTATCTTGTCGAGTTTTAAGAAGTCTCTAATTTCTTGTGATGTCAGATCTCCTCTCATTAGAAAACTTCTGGCGTTCTCATCAATCTCATACATAAGAAACTCAAATGTGTGATCGTTCGATTCAGGAGAATAGTCATTCTTTAGATGATAAATGAAATTATGATGGTCATCCATATTACCAAGTCTAAAGGCAACACCATTAAATCTTTCTTCGAGAACTTTAATATCATCATAGAAAGTTGTTGGCTGCATATGTGAGAAGTACTCGTTCTTTCTTTGAAAGATAACCTGTGCGATATGCTCTTCGCCTAAATTCTCAACAAAGAATTTTATCGCATTGATAAGTGTTGTTTGACCACATGTTATAAGTAGGATTCGATCTTTCCAAACAAAGAGTGAGGACTCTGATAATAGAAAGGCCTTAACAGATTCGTTACTAATACTTGATAAGATAGTGGCGTTGGCCTTTTCGACCAAGTCTTTCCAAAATGCTTCGCTCTTCTCAAGAAGATTTTGAGAGTTGGCATTGAGGATGATTTCGGCCTTTTTCTCGGAACCTTCG
>NZ_AUNJ01000135.1 GCF_000447775.1 Bacteriovorax sp. DB6_IX | reverse complement strand
ATATTACACACGATAGCACCATCTTTCATGCTATCTAGGTGCTTAGAATTGATAACATCAACACATCCAGTAGTCGTCGTGAAGATATCTCCAATCTTAGCAGCTTCGTCCATTGTCATAACTTCGAAACCTTCCATTGCAGCTTGAAGAGCACAAATTGGAATCGATTTCAGTAACAACAACTCTAGCCCCAAGTCCTTTGAATGAGT
>NZ_AUNJ01000134.1 GCF_000447775.1 Bacteriovorax sp. DB6_IX | reverse complement strand
AAGGCCCTAGAGCATATCGATGTTGCGCAAAAGCGATCTGACTGGCAATTTGAAAACTTCTACAATCGCCTCTGTATGCAAAACTTTGGCGCCTGTCCAGAAGAATTCAGATGGCTAATTACGACAAATAGAAAGAACCTTATTCAAGAATATATTGAAAGAAAGGACCAAAAAATACAGGCAATTCAAGATAATAAACTTCCCTACCTCCATAAGGGACAAAAGGAAGAAATTGCACAGATCAATAGAGATTTTCAACTCTATGACCTCCTTCTTCTTAGAGACTCTATTTTGGGAGACAATGATAGCAAGGAGCTCAGAACAAACTTACAAGATAACTTTTTAAGACAGCTTCCTGAAGATTACGCAATTTTTAGAAACCTTCAAGAAGGACCGATTGATAACTCAACCATTAGAGAGTTTGTGACTAAGATGGCGATTCAGTTAGAGAGAACAACTGAAAATGAGTATATTAAAATTGATGACATGCGCGACACTGGCCTAGATGCTTTTGGAAATGGAATTGGATCATTTGCTGTTGATATTCTAGGAAGAGTTTTTAAAAAGAGAAAGTATGTTCCAGCACTTAGAATAGGAACAAACTTTAGAAAGAATTACCTCTTCAAGAATGTAGAGGCCAAAATTCAAGAACTAATGAATGGTGGGATGGCACCTGGTGATATTATTCTGGAAAAAGATATGAAGGCCAATACGGATGTTCTCATTCCTGGGTACTGGGTTCATGCCTCGATTTACCTTGGGACAATTAAAGACTTTAAAGAAATGGGCCTCTGGAATGCACCTGAGTTTGCGCTTATCCAAAGGGATATCTTAAAGTATCAACATAATAAGGACTATAAGAAAAACCTGACAAAGAAGTATAAGAATACAATGAAGTTCGAAGAAATCCCATGGTTTATTGAATCGGATAGACCTGGAGTTGGAGCACACCCAATGCATAAGTTTCTTGGAACAGATGGGATGGCCGTCCTTAGACCAAATAAGATGAAATGGGATAAGAATGCCGTGATTGAGCATATAAAGAGGGCCAATACCTACGTGGACTTTGCCTATGACTACAATCATAGCATTAGAGATCAAAAGAAAGTGACATGTAGTAAGTACGTCCTAAGAGTATTTGATGATATAACATTTCCAATTTCAGAAAATCTTGACTATATCACGATCTCGCCTGATCAAGTCGGACAAGGAACAGGACTTGGTGAAAATGGATCAGGACAATTGAAACTCATTATGTTCTTTGATCATCAGGCCAAAGGGAAGATGACATATCACCATGAGACAATGCCAAATAAATCGGCATTTCAAGAATACCTAAAAGCAAGTTTTAATCTATAAGGTGATTGGTCGATAGAATTGAGTGACAATTTCACGCGATCTATCGGCCAAATCCAACTTCTTGCAATCATAGCTTGGAAGAATTGTCTCCCCCTGGTGCAATCTAACCTGAATTCTTCGACACTTTAGCATTGACCAAAAATGAGCAAAGAAAGTCATCTCATCATACCAAAAAACCTTATCACGATTATTCTTATTAATTTCACAATAATCTAGACGACAATAGTTGAGACAAAGGGGAAGAATGGGAGTCTGAGTTCTAATGGCCGCATCAAAAAGGGCCATTTTAAATTGCTTAACTCGACTTCCGTCAGTACTTGTAGCCTCAGGAAAGACCGTGATATTAAGGCCTGAATTAAGAGCATCCTCTAACTCACGAAGCTCTTTATGCCTATTTTCACGTGAGCGACGATCAACAAAGAGACATCCTCCCAAAGTACAGATTTGACCAAGAAATGGTGTTTTCTTCATCTCCATAGAAGTCACAAACATTGTGGGAAATCTTGCCGCAACAATCATGATATCCAAATAAGAGAGATGATTACAAACGATAAAATGATGAGTAGATCTTTCAAGATAAACCTTATAATCGACTTCTATCGAGAAGATTTTCAAACAGGCCTTTGAATAGATCTGAAGGATTCTACAGAGAAGCTTCCTTGTTACAACTGGTAAAATCTTATAGACCAACAAGAGTGGAGCGGTCAAAATGAAGTAACTAAGAACTAAGATTCCAAAGAGCAGAAGTTTGCAAAATGCCCGAATAATTTCAACATTAATCCCAAAGAACATTAGAAATACCTACGTTTAAACCCAGGACTTAACCTCTCTAAATCGAGAATGGTCATAAAGTCGAGACAAGAAAACTCTCTATCAAGAGCAGGTGCTCCGGCAATAACGGCCCCTGCACTTATATAACTCTTAAGAAGGGCCGGTACAGATTTCATAGCAAATTCTCTATCATAGATATGAGGATGCCTTTCAAAGTGAACATTCATTTTGAAATCCCCTATTGGTGTGGCACGTAGCTCTTTAGAGAGCACGCCTTTTTCAGCGAAGTAATGATATATCTGATGCGCAAGTTGAGTTGATTTAGAATGAACAGATGAGGAACCAAAGAGATAGCGAGTCTCTGTATCAAGACAATATTGCCCAATCCCCTTCCATAAGAGAGAAAGAACTTGACCATTTCTATGCTCAGGATGGATACAAGCACGACCAAGCTCTAATTTATTACCAGAAAGCTTTTTAAAAGAATCAAGATCAAACTCGTTTTCGGAGTAATACTGATTTGTAAAAGCACTACTTAAAACACGATAATAACCGACAATCTCACCCGTATGTGTTTCCTGAATGATAATATGATCACAGATAGCATCAAATTCATCAAGATCAATTGACTCATAAGGAGTTGAAGCATGGCACTCTTCAACGAAGATATCGTGACGAAATTTAAATATTTTATGAAACTCATCTAAACGATTGGCCGTCTTTATACTATAGCGACCGGCCACTTGCTCAATTTCCACATAGGGAGAACTCTTTAAAAAAGTGGCAAGCACTTCCATTCCTTCCCCTAAATCTGTCCATGGATTTTTGAATAAAGGTAATGATTTAGAAATAACATCTAACATAGAATCGTCCTTTGCTTATGAAGATATGATATTAAGCTCTTTAAGAGCTGAATCCTTGGAGCAATACTTGCAATCTCTACAAACTCTTCTCGCGTATGGAGTTTTCCTCCGATTGCGCCAAGTCCATCGAGACAAATATTATCGTGCTTACTAAAATAATTAATATCAGCAGCACCACCAGTATGAACAAGCGATAATGCTTCACCATCACTTCTTGCTACTTCACGTGAGAGAAATAATTTTAAAGTAATGTCGATCTCACTCTGCTTCATAGGAGGACAATCATCCTCAATACTATAGAGACACTGAGTCCCAGCATTGGTCTTTTGACAAAAGCTTTGAGAGGATTCAAAAATTTGAATAAACTTTTGGTGGAGTTCATCACGAACCAGAGGTGAATTAAAGCGAAAGTCAATTTTAGCCGTCACACTTCCACAGACAGTATTAAAACTTTTAAAAGGTGTTTCCAAGGCTCCAATATTAAGTCTCACTCCTGATCTGTCGCGCACAAGCTCTTCCAATTTTTGATATTTTTTAAAGAGTTCATGAGCAGCATTTAGGGAGGCGTCATCCAAACGCCCCGCATGGGAGGCGATTCCTTCGATAAAAACTTTGTACCAACGATTACCATTACGAGAGTGAATGATTTTTCCTGCCCCCGGTGATGGTTCCATCCCAAAGACATAACGAGTCTTCTTCTTTAATTTTTGAAAATGCTCGAGGTGTCCAACAGATCCCATCTCCTCATTAGGAGAGATCACAAACTCGATGGAATAAAAACTGGCCATTTCACCTTTCAGTAATCTGGCCAGTAACACAAGCATAGCGAGAGAAATTCTATTGTCGGCACTGCCCGCACCGACGAGAAGAGAATTATCTATTGTAAAATTGGTATTGGGAGAAACCATATCTGCATGAGCAATAAAAGTAATACTCTCTTTAGAAAGTCCTTCTCTTCTTGCGACGAGCAGTGGTGCAAATCTCTTATCCTGACTTTCAATAAGGCGGCAATTCATCCCCTCATTTTCAAATAATCGTTTTAAGTAAATTTGCAAGTCTGTCACACCATCACGGTTAAGACTCTGCGTTTGGTATTGACCCATGGCAAAGAAAATATTCAGTGCTTCCGTGGTCAAATCACCGGACTCAGTTGTTGTGTGCGTGTACAACCAATTATCCTCCATAATCAAAATAGATAAGAGATTGTCCTTAATCTCTTATTCCCCCTCTATTTCAATTAATACTAATTAGAGGAGGAAATTCGATATGTAGAATCAAGGTATGATTTGGGTTTTGTTAGGGAATTGTCAGGAGACTAAATTTCTTTTTCTCGTCTAATAATCGACATCGCGACTTTTACACCATCAACAGCGGCCGAAGTGATCCCTCCAGCATATCCCGCCCCTTCACCACAAGGATAGAGCCCCTTATGGGAATCAGACTCAAAAGTAGTACGGTTTCTCATTATAGTAACAGGAGCTGACGTTCTGGTTTCTGGTGCCATCAAAATAGCATCCTTTGAAATAAAGCCTTCCATTTTCTTATCAAATGTGACTAGACCATCATGAAGTCCATTGGCCACAAAATCAGGAAGAACTTTTCTCAGATCATACTTAAAAATACCTGATGGGCATGAGGTCTTTGGAAGTTCCGTTTGAACTTTTCCCTCAAGAAAGTCGTTTAGAGTTTGTGAAGGGATCTCCTTACCCGAAGCTTTTTCCAAAGAGGCCTGATATGCTCTTTGCTCAATACTCTTTTGAAATTCATGACCTGCTAGGACATCATCAAGAGGATAGTCCTTTCCGGCCTGAACAGAAACAACAAGGGCAGAATTAGACCAACGGGAATTACGAGCGTAGTTACTCATCCCATTTACAACAATACCGTCTGCATCTGTTCCACTTGAAAGAACATAACCACCAGGACACATACAGAAACTATATGTCCCTTTATCTGTTGATTTGTCATGATAAGTTAGCTTGTAGCGGGCCGCTCCTAAGTCACATTGGGAAAATTGACCATATTGAATAAAGTCAATCAAAGAACGTGGGTGCTCCACACGAACACCAACAGCAAAATCTTTTGCCTTCATGGCCACACTCTTATCTTTGAGGTGGTAATAGATTTCTTTTGCTGAGTGACCCGTGGCCAATACAACATTATTTGAATAGAGCTTCTTTCCATCACTTAGAAGAACACCCTCGACTTTATCATCATTGAACAAGAGTTCATCGACACGAGAATTATAGAGAATCTCACAACCCTTCTCTCTTAAGTGATCTGTAATTTTATTAATTAGCCCTCTAATCTTATTCGATCCAAGGTGAGGATTTGATGTATATGCCGTATCTGGAGGTGCTCCAAAATCAACAAAACGATTCATGACATATTGAACATAAGGAGACTTGACTCTTGTAATAAGCTTTCCATCAGAAAAGAGCCCGGCACCACCTTCTCCAAAGCAGACATTATTCTCAGTATCAAACTCTCCATAACGCCAATGTCTTGCAATATGCTTCATTCTATTATGAGCACGATCCCCCCTTTCAATTACAATTGAAGGAATTCCATATTCAGCTAAGCGAAGGGCGCAGAAAAGCCCGGCCGGCCCAGCACCAATGATAATTGGTCTTTGCTCAAGAGGTCCCAATTCCTTAAACTCTTCACGCCATGCTTGAAATATCTCACCAGCAAAAATAATTTCTACTTTATAATTATAAATGGGTTTCTTCCCGCGATTGGCCCCTCTAGCATCAAGTGCTTTAGAGTGGATACGGTAATCAGTAAAACCAGGATGGTTCTTATTGAGATAGAACTCAATATCCTGATCAAAATCGAGACGGAATTGGATAATTTTACTCATAAAGGGCAAATTACATGAAAAGCTTTGTTTTTACTAGTCTTGTTACCTAATTACACATTACAAATAAAAACACTCGAATCGTAAATTTTGTTCTAAATTTTTGCTTTTTCACAACAAAATATTCAAGTAAAATATTGATATTATTAAGTAAGAAATAAGGCATTAGCTATGGCGAAAATCGCTCAAATTATCATTGGAGATGAACTCCTCAGTGGAAAAATACAAGACCTCAACCTTAAGTGGCTAGCAGACTTCCTGCTGCCAACAGGATTCAAATTAAACTCTTCTGAAATTATTGGAGACGAGGAATCTCAAATCATAGAAACCCTTAAAAATGCCTTGGCCAAGAATGACGCTATTATAGTCACTGGTGGACTTGGCCCAACTAAGGACGATAAGACTAAGGCCGTCTTAGCGCAATTTCTTGGCTCACAACTAGAAGAAAACCAAGCGGCGATTGAGCTCGTCACTGAACATTACAAACGATTTGGAAAAGAGTGGAGTAAGGGACATAACGGCTATCACCTCATCCCTAGCGGAGTCACTCCCCTAAAAAACCCACAGGGTCTTGCACCTGGTCTCATGGCCGAAATAGAGGGTAAACTCATCTTCTGCGCCCCAGGGGTGCCAAGAGAATTTCAACATATGACGAGTGAGGTAATATATCCTCTACTAAGTGAAAAGATTGCCACTCAATCTTCAGAGCTCGAGATCTTCAATATACGAACTTTTGGGATACCGGAAGAAAAAATCTTTCACGAAATTTGTCCAGGACTTTGGGAAGAGTTAGAGAAATTTGGTAGTGTTAGCTCTCTTCCACAAATTATGAATGTGGATATCACTTTGAGACTGACAAAGGACTCTGAACTAGAGAATAAGAAGATCCAGATTATTGAAATACTCAAGAAAACGCCAATTTGGAAGAGTGTTTGGCAAATTGGAACAATTCCCCTCGCCGCCTATATTATTGAGAAGGCCAAAGAAAAGAATTTAACGATTTCATTTGCAGAGAGCTGTACAGGAGGCCTCACCGCATCGAACTTGACCGACATCTCAGGTTCTTCTTCAGTGTTTTTGGGAAGTGTTGTCTGCTACGCCAATGAAGTCAAAACAGGCTTACTCGGCGTCAAAGAGCAGACCCTCAAAGATCACGGTGCCGTCAGTGCTCAAACAGCTTTTGAAATGGCCGAAGGAGCGAGGCAATCAATGAAATCAGATATCGCTATTTCATTTACTGGAATCGCAGGCCCTGGTGGTGGAAGCGTAGAAAAGCCAGTGGGAACCGTCGGGATTGGATGGTCGACAAAGAATAAAACAGACTCGAAACTCTACCAATTTCATGGAGATAGACTCAAACTTAAGGAGCGTTTTATGACGAAAGGACTCTTTAAGCTACTACAAATAATTGAAAGTATGTAGTGTCCACCCTTTGAGTTAAACAAATTTACACCTTACTTTAAAATACTTTCTATTTATCATATAGTCCCCCTAATTTAGGGGGAAATATGAAGCTTCAAAAAACCTTGCTCGCAGCAATGACACTTGCTCTATTCTACTCATGTGGGGATAAAGCACCACAGGCAGTTGATAACCAAATCAAAGGTGATTACCAACAAATCATGAATTACTACAATTCTCAAAGGGTTGAATGTGAGGATAAGAGTGATTGTCCAGGTTATGCAGCAAAGCTTACATATAATACAACGGCCGGTAATGAGTATTCTGCCGGTGTTTGTTCAGGAACCCTTTACAAGGGAAAGTATATTATCACAAACGAGCACTGTATTCCGCTAGAGCTTAATGCTGGAGATAGTTGCGAAGGGAAAATTAAGGCCCTCTTTCCAGAGACTGATGAGTTTGATTCCGAACAGGCCCAATGTGATAAAGTTTTAAGAATTCTCTCTCGATCACAAAATATCGATATCGCTGTGATCTCTCTAAAAAGAGAAGTCACAAGAGGAGAAACAATCTTACTAGGTCCAAATAGATTAACAGATGGATCATCATTTAAGGCCTATACAATGTCACCACATTGGTATGATAGACACCTTGGGACAATTGAAAAGAAAACTTGTCAGGCCTCAATGGAGAATATCTTCTCTGCAACAAGTGATGCAAGAAATAAGGAAATCAGCTTCTTTGGAAGTGATTGTGATGTTATCAGTGGAAACTCAGGAAGTGGGATGATTGATTCTTCAGGGTTACTAGTTGGAGTTGTCCATTCACGTGTTGATATGAAAGAGTTTGTTGATTCTAATGAAGGACGTCTCGCCACAGCTCCTCTTCTACGTTATTCATATGCGGGCTTTGGCTCAAATATTGCTTGTCTAGACAAACAAGCGTCACAGGGTTGTCTTGACTCTAACACTAATACAAATGAGTATATCGAAAAGATAAAAAGTCGACTTGGTTATGCTGGATATGACAATAGTGATCTAAGGTATTACTTAGATAAGGGATTTAAGCTATCTGTATCCTATGCGGATTCAACAACACAAGATCATCAAAGGCTATCATCTTTAATCAATTCATTAAAAAGTGAATCGGCAAGCGCAGCTGATCTTATTAAAAACTCAATAAAGAAATAGAGATAACGAAAAAGCCGCCTAATCATTAGGCGGCTTCCTGCGAAGGTATAAAAGCAAGGGAATCGACTTTCATGTCGAAACGTAGATGACTTATGCTACTTTCTTATCCCAACTGGCCTCTTTAATCTTAAGCTCCTCGATATAGGCCCCAGCGCCTTTTAGTCTCGTGGCAAGAAGCCTAGAAAGGTTCAGAATAAGTAGCGAAAATATCTTTGGATTTGTTTGATAGAGACCAAAGATATCATTGTAATTCATCACCAAAATATCTGTATAATTATCACTCTTAACATCTGCATGACGGACATTTTCTTTTAAAAGAACCATCTCGCCAAAGAGATCACCTTTTCTCAATTTAGCAATCTCAATATCACCCTTACAGACCATAGCACTACCTGAAAGAATTAAGTAAATCTCATTTCCGCTATCGCCCTTTCTAAATATATAATCATCAGGCCCTAATGTTTTCACAGAACACTTCTCGCAAATTGTCATAATCTCCGAGTCATAAAGATCGTGAAATAATGGGCACCCTTTTACAATTCCTAATACACTCATATCATTCCCCTTATTCTAATGAACACAAAAACTCTAACTAAGAGACTTTTCTCTTACTCAACTCTTCCAGCTCTTTTGGAAGATCGAGCTTAGTTGAAATCTCTTTAAGAGTTTCAAGAATAAGAGGGAAAATTGCCTTATCTTTAGAAGCATCGTTTTGGATGTGATACCAAAGAATCTGTAATGTCGTTTCAACTTTCTTAAATGTTCTCTCCCTCATATCCTGAATAGGGAAAAAGGTATTAAGAAAAGTCAGGATTAAAGAGAAGGCAATCCCGGCAATTGAAGTCTTCATGGCAAAGGCTACGTTAATAACGAAACGAGTCAGTGTCTCCGAAGAACCTTCAAGATTGTTAAAGTCAATATTCGCAATTTCAGGTAGTGCCATGGCAATACCAATAAATGTTCCGAAAACCCCAAATACAATAAAGAGGTTTGGAAGAATATCAATCATCCTAGAAACACCTTCAATAGGAATATGACCAAAAAGCTTAGTCCAATTTTTATCATCGTTCATCACCCTGTCAGTAAGTTCAGTAAAATCAGGTGGTACCTGACAGTTGAAGATAGAACTCTCCCCTTGTATCGAAGCAATTAAACCATGCTTTGAACCTACATAATCACCAAGAGACATGGCCGTAATTCTAGCATCTCTCTCATCTTGTTCGCCATTTTCGACAATTGTAGGTTGCTCCGTTTGATGACCCCCTTGAATTTGAGTCGATCTATCTGCAACATTCTTATTCTTACCAAATCTTAAAGTCTGACTCGGGAGCTTCTCGTTAACCCTTCCCAAAATATTTGAAAGGTAACCTTCCACGTCATCGATTCTGACATTCTTTTGCTTGTCATTATCGATACAAGAATCAAGCTCACGTGTGAATCTTGAATAGTAAGCCTCATCATCTTTACTATGCCTATAGGCCAGGTATCTGAAGACAAGAGCACTTCCTAAGAGAGTCATCATAAACTCAATTAGGTAATTTCCGAAAAATCCTAAAATTAGTTCAACCATAAGTCATCCTTTGGAAGATCCAGTATTTTCTCTATCGTTTTTGGATCATCCTTCAGTGTAAAGCTCAGCTCAACTCTTTGTGAAAGAGAACAACTATACTTTCCACATTTTAAGTCTGGGTTAGCTAAAGGCACAGGGATTGAGGCTGGGGCCCTATCCGCTACTAAGATACCTTTAGGATTCATAATATCTTCTACTTCTTCATCAATTCTTTGAGACAGAAGAACAGGTCTTGTAAATCCATAACCAATACTCTTTGTCACGTTTCTCATATAATACTTATGAGGAAATCTTAATTTATGACCATAGATATAGTTAGTAATAGCTAGGGCCCTACGTGATGAAAGATTTAAGTTGTAGTTATAGGCCTGTGGCTTACTACTAAATGGGTCAACTGGTCCACTTAAGAAGTTAGGAGAGGCGTGTCCTTCAACGTTAAAACTTTCAATCTTCTCTTTAATCTGTCCATCAGAGAAAAGAACATCTGAATAGACAGGAATGATCTGCTTAAGCTTAGCTTTGGCAAACTTACTTAATCTTGCACTATTTGTTTCAAACAAGAGGTTCTTATCCATAAGAAGAGTTACGTTACCAGTTTTAGGATCAACCTTGGCATCAATCTTATTTTCTCTAAACTTTCTCGCTAGATTCTTTGCAATATTAGCTCTTAAATTCTTCTTCTGATTTTCAATTTTCTTCGCAACATCTCTAAACTGATCTAGCATGTCTTTTTTACTAGCAATAGTTCTTCTATTCTTATCCTTACAAGCAACCAGTTCCTTCGTTTTGCTACCAAGTCCACTCTTAAGATCAGTAATATTACCGAGAAGACCTTCTTTCTCTTCCTGACAAGCGGCAATTATACCTTTAGAGTTATTCATATCATTTTGAAGTTTGGCCAAGTTATTACCGAGACCATTTTTCTCATTTTCAAGTTTCTTAATAAGTTTGCTTAGATCTGAATTCTTCCCACGCTCTTTACCTAGAGCATCTTTAAGTCCATTGAGATCATTGCCAAGACTTGCAATCTTTCTTCCTGCTTCGCCAAGCTTCTTACCAAGATCACCCTTTCCATTTTGTAGATCAGCAATCTCTTTCTTTGCATTTCCAAGACTTGCTTTCAGATTCTTATTTTCACCAGTAAGTCCATTGATTTTCCCACGGGCCTTGGCGAGTGCGTCTTTAAGACCACCATTTTCTTTTCCAAGACCAGCAAGTTCTCCCCTGGCCTTTCCTAGGGCTTCTTTTAAACCACCGATTTCTTTTCCAGTCCTGCAAGTTCACCCTTGGCCTTTCCAAGAGCTTCTTTGAGACCACCATTTTCTTTTCCAAGTCCGGCAAGTTCACCCTTGGCCTTTCCAAGAGCGTCCTTAAGACCACCAATTTCCTTACCCATTCCAGCAAGTTTTCCCTTGGCCTGCCCTAGGCTTCTTTTAAACCACCATTTTCTTTTCCAAGTCCGGCAAGTTCACCCTTGCTTTCCAAGAGCGTCCTTAAGACCACCAATTTCCTTACCCATTCCAGCAAGTTTTCCCTTGGCCTGCCCTAGGCTTCTTTTAAACCACCTTTTCTTTTCCAAGTCCGGCAAGTTCACCCTTGCTTTTCCAAGAGCGTCCTTAAGGCCACCAATTTCCTTACCCATTCCAGCAAGTTTTCCTTTGGCCTGCCCTAGGGCCTTCTTTAGCCCTCCTATCTCTTTTCCCATTCCGGCAAGCTTACCCTTTGCTTGTCCAAGGGCTTCTTTTAGTCCACCATTTTCTTTACCAAGTCCGGCAAGTTCACCCTTGGCTTTTCCAAGAGCATCTTTAAGTCCACCGATTTCTTTCCCCATTCCGGCCATTTTTCCCTTGGCCTGACCTAGGGCCTTCTTTAGACCACCGATCTCTTCACCCATTCCTGCCATTTTTCCTTTGGCCTCACCTAGAGCTTTCTTAAGTCCACCATTTTCTTTGGCCATACCGGCCAACTCACCCTTGGCCTTGCCAAGTGATTTTTTAAGACCGCCATTTTCTCCTTGAAGTTTTCCCACTTCTCCTTGTAGGCCAGCAACCTTACCTTTTAGTTGCCCATTTTCTTTTCCAAGTCCTTCTAACTTACCTTCAGCTTGAGCAAGAGACTTTTTCAAACCTCCATTCTCGCCTTGAAGTTTTCCAACTTTACCTTGAAGACCAGCAACCTTACCTTTGAGCTGACCATTTTCATTCTGAAGTCCTTTAAGTTTTCCTTCTGACTGCGCCAACTTATTCTTTAGACCACCATTTTCACCTTGAAGCTTTCCAATCTTTCCTTGAAGACCGGCCACCTTACCTTTGAGTTGACCAACTTCATTGGCCAGTCCTTTATTTTCACTTTGGGCCTGTGCTAATTTATTTTTCAGGCCACCATTTTCGCCTTGAAGCTTTCCAATTTTCCCTTGAAGTCCGGCCACTTTACCTTCCAATTGACCCACTTCATTAGCAAGACTTTTATTCTTACTTTCAGATTGGGCCAATTTGTTTTTAAGCCCACCGTTCTCACCTTGAAGCTTAGCAACTTTTCCTTCAAGCTTAACAACTTGTCCTTCAAGTTTATTCACTTCATCAGAGAGATTCTTATTTTGTGATTGTGACTGTGATAGTTTATTCTTAAGCCCACCATTTTCACCTTGCAGCTTCCCAACCTTACCTTGAAGACCAGACACTTTTCCCTTTAATTGACCAACTTCATTAGATAAACTCTTATTCTTGTTCTGGGATTGAGTTAGCTTATTTTTAAGTCCACCATTTTCTCCCTGAAGCTCACCGACTTTTCCTTGTAGGCCCTTAATCTTACCGCTCAATTGACCATTCTGGGCAATTTGGCCTTTTAGTTCTTGTTCTTTTTGATTAAGAGATTGCGAGAGTCCACTTACTTTCTTATTTAGTTGTTGGTTATTCTGTTGCTCTTTCTGAATTTTTGTCTCAAGATTTGTATTTTGTGTTTTTGCAACTTTAAGACTCTTCTTAAGCTGAGTCTTATCTCCCTCAAGTGACGAAACCTTTCCATTGAGTTCATTAACTTGAGCATTGAGATTATTTTTAATTTTTTCCTCTGCAACAATCTTGTTTTCTAATGACTTAACCTTTCCATTAAGACCATTTCTTTCCTGCGTAATTTTTTGAACATTACTTTGTAGGTTTCCAATTTCTTTTCTTAAACCGACAATTTGATTCTCACCTTTCTTAATAACCTGGTTCTTCTGCTTAATTTCTTCAGAAAGTTTTGCAACTTCAACCTTTCCTTGATTTAGAGATTTTGTTAATTGTTGAATTTCATTTCTCTTTTCTTTGAGAATTTGATCTTTAGTTTGAAGTTCTTTAACTTTTGAAGAAACAACCTTATTAACTTGTTCAATTTCCTTCCTCTTATTTTCAATATTTAGATTAAGTTTAGAGATCTCTTGAGATTTTTGAGAGACAACTTTTTCTAGCTGCTGATTGGACTGTTCTTTCTGAACCACGGTATCTTTGAGTTTTTTAACTTCTGATTGAAAATTTGAGATAGTTTTTTTCAACTCAATTTGCTTAGTTTTCTGCTGCTTAATATCTGAATTAAGACTGGCAATAACTCGTTTCTTCTTATCCTCTTCCATTTTTAACTCTTGGACCTTCTGCTTTTCTAGCTCAAGAGCGCTAAATTGTGT
>NZ_AUNJ01000133.1 GCF_000447775.1 Bacteriovorax sp. DB6_IX | reverse complement strand
GACGCCTTAGATTTTTAAAAAAAATTAGTGTTTAAGCTGAATAAGATTGATGATCTCATCTCTCGTGATGAGATAATTTGTCTTACAGTAGTCACATTTGGCTTCTAGTGACTCTTTTCCATCAAAGATATCATCGATTGTATGACTTCCTGTTAGTCCAGCAACACCTGTTAGCATTCTTTCACGAGAACAGTTGCACTTGAAAGAAATTTCTTTTGAACCAATAAACTCGA
>NZ_AUNJ01000132.1 GCF_000447775.1 Bacteriovorax sp. DB6_IX | reverse complement strand
CTGTTTGATGCCGCCCTGAGCCAGCTCAGCGAACAACTGGCGCCGATGCGTCAGGAACTGGATGTGCAGCCGCTTCATTCTTAGCAAACTCTGCCTTCTTCTTGGCCACTTCATCATCAACGTTGAAGTCAAACTTAAATCCATCTTTCTTTTTAGCACCTGCTGCGAGACCATCTCCACCTTCAGTCTTAATTTCCTCTTCCTTACCAGCAAGCTCTTCTTTATTATCTCTATTTAAGTCTGATGGGATTCCAAGCTTAGCCGACGCTAAGAATCCATCTGGAGTTAATCCTTTATTCATGAGAGATCTCTTAACTGCTCCTCTCATTTTTGAGAACATCTGTTTTCCCATTTTATTTACATCAATTGGCTTTTGACCTGCGGCTTTTCTTGCAAGATTAAGCTTCTTAATATTATTTCTTAACTTCTTTTTAATCGCGTTATTATTACTCGCAAGCTGATCAATCTTGGCCTGTGTCTCAGGTGAGATTGAGTTCTTCCCTTGAATACCAGAAACTAATTCTGAAGCAAGATTTGAAAGTCCCTCATATCCAGTCGCTGTCATCGTCTTTCTTGAGTTTGAGTTTGTTGTGTACTTAGGAGCTGGTGGACAGTCGACTTGACCAGTTGTCGCGTTAACTTTCCCCTTCCCTGTTGCACAAGGCATATTCTCTGAGAGCTCTACTGGCTTATAAAGGTTCTTTTGAAGAGCGCCCGATAAATTAATCTTAGAGATATTTGAAGTTGCAAGAGTTGTTTTTACTCTTGAAAGATCCATCTTTCTAAGAACTTTATCGATCTCTTTAATATTATCTCTAGCCTTTTCTGCTTCCTTAGCTGTGGCATTTGATACCATATGCCCGTATCCACCAAGTCCAAACCAAACAATTCCTCTATGAGTAGGATTTTCCCAAAAGAGATCGACAACTTTATCAAGTCCTTCAACGACTGGAGTAAAAATTGCCATGAAACCTGTTGTCTCAACACTTGGAACAGGGGCACATGCCATTTCAGTCATTCCGTGAACAGTTACATATGTTGTACACATTGAAGCAACTGCTCCAGCAAGAGCAACTGACGTTCCAGCAGTAGGAACGGATTCTGCAGTCCCAGCGGCAACACATGCAGCCGCAGCAGCTTCGAGTTTGACATCAGCAGCCTTTGATTTTGTATACTTTGGTAAAGAAGGAACAAAAGTCTTCTTAATTAACTCTTTTACAGAAACTGGTGCCATACATGTTCCACATGTTGGAACGACCGATGTTGCAGCAGCAATCGCTGAAGAACATGATGTAAGAGCAGAAGCTTCAAGAGCAGCTAAACCAATTGAAGCGGCAGAGGCTCCATAAAATGCTGTTGCAGCGGCCATCTGAAACTTAGATTTCTTATCCGCGGCTTTTGCGACCTCTTCTAATACCTGCTTCTCTTTCACAAGAGCTTGATACTGACTATCATCTATTTGTCCGTCGTCTCCGTGAGTCTTATATTCAAGTTTCTTTTCATCAATTTCAGCCTTAGACCCAAACATAACCATAAGCTCTCCAGCAATATAGATAAGAGCTCCAGCGGCCGCTAGGTAAACATCCACCGATTTAGGGTCACAACGATAAAGCATTCTTCCAATGATAATTGCCGCTGCCATAAAGACAATGAAGCTAGCAGTATCACCAGTTAGAAAACCAAGTCCCCCACCATCTTCTTCTTCAATATTGACTGATCCAGTTTCACCTTGCTCAACCCCTGAGTTTCCGGAACTCCCTGATTCAGCAGCATAGGCCACGGATCCCATATTCATTTCGATAATTTGGTTATCAACACTAATGCTGATATTCACCATCATGAAACAAATTAGTCCCACGATAAATCTATGCCAAATTGATAGTAGTGTTCTCATAAGCTTTTCCTTAATTAGTTATTATTTTATTTTAGAACGCTTAGAGGTCATAAAAAATGGGGTATTTTAATCCATTCCTCTTTAATTTTGAGGACTTAATCAAGTTTCAAGGTGGGTCTAAATATTGGCAATTACTTTAAAATGAAGCTTCTATTCTTCTTTTCACGAATCATAGGCTTGCGCTCTTTACTCATCTTCTTACCGCGATAACTCGGTGTATTTGGGTCTGTTGCGATCTCAATTTGCTTCTTCACCATGGCCTTGAAAGTTTCGATCATGGCATCTTCGTCACCATTTAGCTCTTCAATCCCCTTTTTTGCAAGATCTTGAATAAGAACATGGACTGACTCAATTGTTGAAAGGGCCAGCTTATGGGGTTGATGCTTTATGAGAAACTGAGAAATTCGATCAGTTGAAAATGAGATTCGAGGAAGTGTGTTGATATTCTTAGAAAGAGTCATCATCTTCTTAGCACAAGGCCAAGTTCCATCGATAACAAAAATAAGAGGAGTCCTTTCCTTTAAATGACTCACTTCACTTTCTTGAGCTGTTGTAATATTGAGGGCATCTTCTCCGGGATAGAGAACCATTGGGATATATTGTGGGTCATTGATAAGAGAATTCACTCTACTATCATTCGTAAAATCAATTCCCATAATGATTTCACTATTAGTTAAGCTTGCCTTCGTTATTCTCCCTGTTCCAAGTTTTTCTTTCTTGGCCTCCATAGGATGAATAAGAATGACAACTTTTGAATTGAGAGTCACAGGTTTGAGATATTCACAAACGCAGAATTTCCCAGGTCTATAACAGGTATAGCACTTCTTTCTTGGGACAATGTGACTCTCAAGGTCTTTTTTCATAGAAGCTCTGACCACTCGTCTGCTTTAAATCCAAGAAAGTTTGACTTTCCTTCAAGGACAGGCCTTTTAATTGCTGAAGAGTTTTCGATGAGAAGCTTTACTTTTCCAGCTTCAGTTGCCGACTCATACTCTTCTTTGATCTTTCTAAAAGTCGTTCCTCTTTTATTAACTGGAAGATCTCCGAAAGCTTCCTTCCATCTTAAGATATCGGCCTTTGTAGGCGCCGTTTTCTTAAAGTCGATAAACTCATACTCAAGATTATTTTCATTTAGAAACTTAAGAGCTTTCTTTACTGTGTCACAGTTTTTAATTCCATAAACTTTCATATTTCTTCCTTTATTAAGATGATTTTTGATTTAAAGGCTTTTTTAAGAAAACCACTTGATCACTAAGAACTTCTACTTCTGCCCCATATTTTTCCGCTAAAAAGTTAAACACTTCAGGAGAAAAAAAGCAAACGTGAGTCGGGTCATTCTTATACCACCACTTTCTAAATTCTTCTTCTGTTTCAGGATAAAATAATGTCATCACTCCTAGAACACCACCGGGCTTAAGTAGTTTCCAGATTCTTTCAATCTCGCGTCCTGGTTTATAGAAGTGCTCAAAGACTTCAGTTGAAGTAATAAAGTCATAACTCCCATCAATAAGTTTCGTCTCAGGACAGAAGTAAAGATCATAATTATCAACTGCAAAACCTCTTTCCTCTAACATCACTGAGATTGTTGGACCAGGACCACAACCAAAATCAAGTCCCTTGTCTCCAGGTTGAATTCTCTCAAGAAGAGGGTCTACTACACGAGATAAGAACTTACGATAGCCCTCGTCTTCAGGGTTATTCTGATGAGTGTCGTAACGTGCTTTTTCTTCTGAATTCACAAGATAGGTTGCAGGGTCTTGAAAGATAAATAAGCACTCCTGACACTGAAAGTAATTCGCATCAGAGAGTTCACTATAAATAATAGAGTTTGAGCTTTGGCATAATGTGCAATTCATTCATAAGGTGTATTACACTTCAAAAATTTTGGAAAGGTCTTTTTTCACCCTTTTTAGATAGGATTTCTTTACAACCTTTTTAGATGTCACTGTATTTCGTGGCTCAGAAAGTCTTCCCAAGGCCTTCCAAAGCATATTTGGAAGAACTCCACCTTCTCCAGCGGCTTCATATGATGCAATAACAACCATATCGGCCTTTTCTGTATTGAGAAGTCGAACTGGTTTCTCAATCCCGTCGCGAGTGTCACATTGAGATGGAGAGCTGAGAGCATTATTTGTACGACACACAGCTGGGCGGTCTTCATAAACTTGACACGCTCCATCCTCAGCTAAGAAGACACATCCTCTCATATTATATGGAAGCTCAAACCAAGCTCTTGGATTATTTTCAACATTTCCTTGGATATAAAGCTTTTGAAGATCAATCTCTACACCTTCATGAATAACTTTATGAGCAAGCAATTCAGCCTCATCTCTACTGACAGAGACCTGACTATGACAACAGGCCGTACAGCCCTTGTGGCAGGTTAAGAATTTCTTTGCCACAGGATTGGCCAAAACTTCATTAGTATAGCGATCAACATAACGATGCGACTTTCTAGCTCGCTCTATAGGATTTGTGATTTTTGTTAAAATATTCTGGAGATGGAGGAAAGTTTCCTTGAACTCTGGCAGACTGAAAGTCTCTTAAAAGATTCATATGCCTTTTGAGGGAAATTTATAAGCACCTCCTGACGCTTTACACAATATTTATTTTACCTGTTTTTTCATGAACTTATGTGAAGAAGGAAATTTATGCCGAAAAAGTCTATTTTTTTACTCCAGTATTCTACTTAACATACCGATAATGCATATATGAAAAAAGATACTAGCCCGAGCTTAGAGTTTAAAAAACTCGAAGTCCTCTTTCGACTTAAGGCATCCATATATCTTGGAAGTTTTATTTCAGCGATTGCTGTGGCGCTTATCTTTTTAAAAGATGTGAAATTCTACTATCACTATCTGTGGCTTGGAGTCCACTTTAGCTACCTACTTCTAAGACTTGGCTCATCCCTATACTTTTTAAAGAATAAAGACAGGGCGCGAACCAAGCCGAAGACCTATAAGAATCTCTACTTCTTTGTTTCACTCTATGGAGGACTTGGTTGGGGAATTGCTTCAGTCTTTTACCTTGATGGACAATCAACTGAAAAGTTTGTTCTTTTTACGGCCTTGATTGCAGGGAATGTGGCAGCATCTCTTGCTTCTAATTCGGCCTCACAAAGAGCTTCAATGGGATATATACTCTGCAATCTCCTTCCCTTTGGATACGCCATTTTTAATTCTAATCTAATCTATCGCTATGAGTTCATCACACTCTTTGCTCTCTTTATTTTTGTCTGCTTTCAATGCACAAAGTATATCTACAATACGATTAATCGCGCTATTCAATACCAACTTTCTTCCGAAAAGCTCTTGATTGATCTCAACTCTTCAAAAGAGCTTGCCACCATCGCAAAGAATAAGGCCCTTGAGTCTACGAGAATGGCCTCAATTGGTGAGCTAGCTTCTGGCTTTGCTCATGAGATCAATAATCCACTAACAGTGATTAATGGAAATCTCTATATTCTAAGAAGAAAACTCAAAGATAAGGTTCATGATCCCTCTATTGATAAGGCCATCAGAAAGAGCTTTGAAAATATTAGAAGGATTACTCAACTTATAGATTCTTTAAAAACCGTCTCTATTGCCGATGATCCAAATTCTGAACATTCAGATGAGGCCCTTCTCAAAGACGTTATTGAGAACGCGACGGCCCTCATGATTGAGAAACTGAAAATTAATCAAATTCGACTCGAAGTAGATATTACCAATCCCTTTTCTCGCGTTCCCAAAGGCGACAAGGCCGCAACTCAAATTATAATTAGTCTCATTACAAATTCTTATAAGCTGATTTCCAAAACACCAGATCCTTGGATTAGTATTAAATCTTTTCAAGGAAGTGATTTTATACAAATTGAAATCTCAAGCTCAGATACCAGCCTTAGTGAAGAGGTTGTTTATCAGTTCCTCGACCCCTTTTATATCCCAAATGAGAGCGATCCTGAGTTCGGGATAATTATTAGTCTCGCCAACTCTCAGGCCGACAGTTTTGGCCACAAATTGAGATTCAAACGCCATGCTCAATACAGCTGTTTCACATTAAAGTTGGCAATTTAACCCTTATTTTTTCAAACTAGTTCATTTCTACACGAACCGCCATGCAGCATTTTATTTAATTACAAATACTTAGAAAAGTATTCTTGAGTTCACCTTTTTTTCATTGATTTAGATCAGTATCTATACTATTTTAAACAAGTGTTTAAATTAAACAGTTGTTTAAAACATAGGTTTATAAAATGGATAAAAGAAAAACAATCACTCTACTCTCTTTATTAACAATGACGGCAATGTCTTCACATGCCGTAGAACTAAACGAAGCACAGCTAGTTGAATGGGCTAAAGGAGAATCTTTTAATTCAAAAAGAATCTCTCTTGATAGCCTTGCTAAGAAAGCTGAACTCGCGGCCTTTAATGACAAGTTCTCTTACACAGCAGATGTTAGTGCAAGCTACTCGAAAACAGATGAAACATCGTTTTCAACTTTTGCAGCACCGACAACTCCAGTAAAGAATGCTGAGCTTAAAATTACTCGTCCTACAAAGTACGGGGTTGCTGCTAGTGTTTCAACTTATTCAAACCAAGTGACGAATAGTTTCTTCACAAAGGGAACGACGACAGCAGTTGGTGCAGAAATCAGTGTTGATCTTTATAAAGACATCATGGGGCGCATTACAAGAACTCAAGAAAAGAGTCTTACACTTAAATCAGAAATTGCTGAAAAAGAAAAAGAGATTACAACTCATGCTTATGTCCAAGAAGTGAGAAAACTCTATTGGAAGCTAGTTGCGAATAATGAATCTCTTGAAATTGCAAAAGGTCTTCTAAAGACAGCGAAAGACTTGAAGCCGATACTCTAAAGAGACTAAAGAATAATATTGCCGATCGTGGCGAGCTTGCAAGAGCAAGATCACAAGTCGAATCGAGAAATGGACAAATTTACTTACTAGAATTTGAACGATCACAACTTATTCAAGCTCTAAGAGAAATGTTTCCGGACAAAATTACAGATAATAATGTCTCACTCACTAAGTACGACCTTGATAAAACAGTAAATGATGTCCTTAGCTGTACTCTGACAATAGCTTCTAAGACACAAACTCCAAAAGATTTCACTCTTTATGATGAAGTCCTTGCTCTATTAAAAGAGGACCTTAGTGCTTCTAAGAAAGTTAACTCGTCATACTCAATGGCCGATTTAAAACTTGTTTCAGATGTTAAGTATATTGGTAAAGACTTTAGTCATAGCGATTCATTTGAAGAACTAACAGACGATGGTAGAAAGGCCTACTCAGTAGCGCTACAGCTATCAATTCCACTAGGTCAACCAAAGAAGCAAACTGAAGATATTCAAGATGAAATCTTACAAAAGCAAAATATCTCTAAATACCAAGAGATTGAAGGAAAGATGGCCGCTTATCATATTCAAACGATGAAGTCGGTACGTATCCTTAATAATGTTATTGCTGCTCAAAATAGAAATGCTGGTTTCTTATCAACAACACTAAAAGACTCAAATAAGAAGTTCAAACAAGCAAGACTAGCAGCAAGAGATCTTATTCAAGACGAAGATCGTTTTCTTCAAAACAATTTAGACACTATTAATACGAAATATAGAGTAATCGAAATTTTAATTAATTACTTTTCAGTTTTCACACAAACACCTTGTGAAATTAATAAGTAATGGGTGGGCACCATGGGTAAAATAGCAAAGTTTTTTATAACAAACCACAAATTCACGATCGTTCTCTCTTTCTTCATGGCAATCTATGGGGTTATGGGGCTACAAAAGATGACGGCCGAAAGTTATCCGTCAGTTAGTTTTGCAACGGCTTACGTAACGACAGTCTATGATGGAGCATCTTCTGAAGATGTCGAGATCAAGGTAACAAAGCCTATTGAAGATGAAATTAGAACTGTATCAGGCGTTAAAGACGTTAGGTCAACTTCTCAAGCCGGTCTTAGTACAATCGTTATCAGAGTAGACATGGATAATGTTGATGACGTTGATAAAGTTATGAGTGATCTTCAAAAGGCCGTTGATAGAGTTAATGATCTTCCAGTTGATATTAAAGACCCTCCTTACTTTCAAGAAATAAAGTCTGAAGAGTTTCCAGTTTATCAAATTGCCGTAACAGGTAGTAACGAGAATAGAGCTCGAGACATTTTAGCTGATACTCTTAAAGAAGATATTGAAGATTTAAAATCTGTAAAAGGTGTAACTCTCGATGGTTTTGCCAAAAGAAGATTTGAAATTATTCTTGATAAAGAACTTTTAAGAGAGAAACATATTGGGATTCAAGAAATCCTCTCAAAACTAAGATCTCGTAACGTTAATATTCCAGGTGGAAATATTAAATCTAAAGATAACCAAAAACTTGTTCGTATCGAAGGTAAAGTTGAGGATATCGAAGATCTTGGAAATGTCCTTATCAGATCTCGCTTTGGTGGTGAAACAATTTATCTTAAAGATGTTGCCACTGTCGTTGATGGTAAAGAAGAAATCAAAGTTCACACTACATATAATGGTGAGCAAGCTACTCTTATGACAATTGCTAA
Organism: Bacteriovorax sp. DB6_IX; assembly: GCF_000447775.1. Taxonomy (GTDB): domain Bacteria; phylum Bdellovibrionota; class Bacteriovoracia; order Bacteriovoracales; family Bacteriovoracaceae; genus Halobacteriovorax_A. The sequence continues at coordinate 2,665 of NZ_AUNJ01000132.1, read as the reverse complement.
GAAAGCTGGTGCTGATACTATTGAAATGGTTGATAAGATCATCAAAAAGGTAGAAGCTTTCAAAAAGACTCACCCTGGTTATGAATTCCACGTCTATAATGACGAACAAATTAAAGTTAAAAATAAACTAGAAGTCCTTTCATCAAATGCGATTTCTGGTCTAGCACTCGTTATAATTTTCCTTTTCATATTCTTGCCAGGCCGTATTGGTCTTCTGGCAAGTATGTCTCTTCCTCTGGCCGTCATGGGGACAATTGGCCTCATGCCGGCCTTCGGGATGACATTAAATGCGATCACAATCCTCGCACTTGTTATTGCCCTAGGGATGCTCGTTGATAACTCTGTTGTTATCTCAGAAAACTACACAAGACTTCTTGGTGAAGGTTACAAACCACTAGATGCTGCGGTAACAAGTGTTAAGAACCTATGGCTTCCAATTACAGGAACAGCGATGACAACAATCGCGGCCTTCCTACCAATGCTGGTCACAAAAGGGATTATGGGAGAATTCATTAAATGGATTCCTGTTATTGTAACGATATCCCTACTCCTATCTTTACTTGAGTCATTCTTCTTCCTACCGATGAGACTTGTGAACTACGGTGGAAAGACAAAAGATCTTGCAAAAGCAGAAAGTGAAAATTCCAAAGATAATAAGGATTGGTTCCATAAGTTTGAAAATAAGTTTGAAAACTTCATGGATTTCGCAGTCAGAAGACGATACTTCGTTATGGTTATCTTTTCAGGGATTATTATTGGTTCAATAGCACTAATGGCTTTTGGTAATAAGTTTGTACTCTTCCCTGCTGATCAGACTGAAATCTACATTGCAAGATTTCAAACAGAAAGAGGAACTCCTGTTGAAAAAACAAGAGAGTCTCTAAAAGAGCTAAGTCAAGCGATTAAAGAAACACTGGATAAAGATGCGAAACACCTTGTTGGTTTTTCAGGAAGATCGAAAGTTCAATTAACTGACCCTAAAGCAGAAGATGGAAATAATGTTGGTATTGTTTTCATCTATGTAAGTGATTATGCAAAATATAATCTTGCTCACACAGTCGTCTTAGAAAAGCTTAGAACGATAAAAGTACCTTCGATTAAGCAACTCACATTTGAGGCTCAAATCAATGGTCCACCAGTTGGTGATGCTATTGAAGGAACGTTTAGATCTAACAGTTCTGAAGATCTAACAAATATCATTAATGAGATCATGGCCGAGCTTAAAAATGTTGACGGTATCATGGATTTAAAGATTGATGATGTTTATGGAGATCAAGAAGTATATCTCGATATCGATTATGCCAAGGCTGATCAATTAGGACTTGATGTTAACCACATTGGTCAAAATATCCGTGCTGCTGTTGCAGGAAACCTTGCAAGTACAGTCACTCTTGATAATAAAGATGTTGATCTCGAGGTTCGTTACTCTAAAGATCAAAGAAGCCAAGTTGAAGATCTACTAAAGATTAAAGTTGCTGATAATAGTGGTAACCTTGTTCCAATTGCTAATGTTGCTAAGATTAGAGTTGAGAATGGGACACCAAATATTAAGAGATATGACTTTAAGAAGTCTAAAACTCTTCTGGGTAACGTTGATGAAAATAAAATTACATCTGCTATTGCCAATGCTCACCTAGCAAAGATCTACGATAAGGTTAAGAGTAAGTACCCTGGTGTTTCTCTTAAGTTTGGTGGTGTTGCTGAAAGTACAAATGAATCAATGGAGTCTTTAGCAAGCGCTGGGATCCTTGCCTCAATTGGAATCTTCGCCATTCTAGTATTCTTATTTAGGTCATTCCTTAGACCAGTTATCATCATGATGACAATCCCTCTAGGGCTACTGGGTCTCTCAATTGCTTTTGCAACACCTGTCCTATCAGGGTATCCAGATAGAGCAAGAGCGATCTCTTTCCTAGCTCTGATCGGTATTATTGGTCTTGCGGGGATTATTGTTAACTCAGGTATCGTTCTGATTAGTTTTATTGATGAACTAAGAGAAAAAGGTGAACTTGATCTTCATCAGATTCTTGTTAAAGCATCTGGAATGAGACTTAGAGCAGTACTTGTAACATCTCTTACAACAATTTCAGGTCTTATTCCAACGGCCTATGGAATTGGTGGGACAGATGCCATGCTAGTTCCAATGACAATGGGTATGGCATGGGGTCTGACTTCAGGGACAATTTTAACACTGATTTTTATTCCATGTGCCTATGCAATCTTGGAAGATTTATTTACTCTAGTGGATAGAATCAAGTCAAAATTATCTAAAGGCGATTCGGATGCAGGAAAGCACAGTGAAGAGTCATTAGTCCTTAACGAGGTGGGAAATGAGTAATAGTACCAAAGATACGAAAGAAAAAATTCTTTCAGTTGCTGGTAAGCTATTTGCTTCAAATGGATACGACAATACGTCTATCAGAGATATATCTAAAGAAGCCGGGGTAAACCTGGCTTCCATTAATTACCATTTCAAAAACAAACTTAATTTATACAAAGAAGTTATGCATGTTTCGATGTTGGCCCTCGAAGAGAAAATCGAGGCTACAATTGATAAATCAACAGATTTAAAGGACTTCTATTGGAACTTATTTCAGCTCCTTAGATCTGAAAATGAGGCCTTTTCAAATGGCTTCAAACTCTTTGTTGCCAATACTCTGCCTGT
>NZ_AUNJ01000131.1 GCF_000447775.1 Bacteriovorax sp. DB6_IX | reverse complement strand
ATTTTACTACTTAGCGTATTTTCATCCCGAACTCTGATAAGTTCAGCTTATGAATAAAGCGATCCTCATAACCCTTACCTTGTCACTCTTGTCATGCCGACAAAGTAAGACCATTATTGAAGACAATACTTTCAATATTCCTCAAAATGAGAATCCTTCTTCGGCCCTAAAAGTAACTCAACTTGATCCAAGTGAAGCTTATTATGGTGCTGATTTTAATGATCTCGAGAATAAAACTCTCAATGAAAAAACCCTCATAAAGAAACTCGTGACGATTCTTAATGGAATCCACCAACGAACGACATCTGAAGATAAGATTGTTCAATCATGTCCGGCCAATGAAAAATGCTATAAGTATAATCCATATACCTATAGAGATGTGAGAAAGTTCCTCTTTGGAAAACTTTATCTAAAAACGATTAATGGTGAATATACTGTGACTGATACTTACTGCGATCATGTCATTAAGAATAAAGATAAGGTGAATGGACAAGACGTTGTTCTAGGTCCTGATTTCTATCCAAGTGGAAGTATCATCAATACTGAACACTTATGGCCACAATCTCGCTTCCATCAATTTAAAAATGAAGCGGCAAAGAATTATACAGATAATGATAAAAAGAATGACTTACACCATTTGATGCCAACAGATCCAGAGGTTAATTCTATTCGTGCGGCCTTCCCTTTTGGAGAAGTAGAAAGCTCTGAAACGCCTTTAACTTGCCAAAGCTCAGTCATGGGAAAGGCCGAAGGTGCTAAATACAGTACTAAAGATGATAGTTTCTTTGAACCGCCACAGAGAATAAAGGGTGATATTGCAAGGGCCTTAATGTATATGTCCATTCGATATGAAATGTATATTAACGACAAGCAAGAGAGCTTTCTTCGTCAATGGCACAAGGCCGATCCTGTTGACCAGGATGAAGCTCGACGCAATAATCTTATTCATAAATACCAAGGGACAAGAAATCCATTTATAGATTTCCCTCACCTCGTTGACTCAATATCTGACTTTTAAGTGAAAACCCGCCTACCCTAGAAATCAACAACATCAATGTCACTGACCCAAGATAGACGGGGGGACGACAATATATATTAGCGCATCGGGGTATCGGAGAGATACGCTAATGGGATTTAAATTTTCTTAGCGACTTTTAACTTTTGAATAATCTTATCAAAGTGTTGAATTGGATAAGCCCCTCTAACAGGTACCCCTTCAACAAGAAAGCCAGGTGTTCCAGAGAAACCATTCTTTGCCGCTTCCTTTTCATCTTCTTTTATTCGATCGTTAACTTCTTTTGATGAAACAAGTTTCTTTACCTTTTTAAGATCAAGTCCTAATTCTTTTGTGACCTTATCAAAGTAACTTGCCCCATGGCGGATTTTGTTTTGCTCAGTCAGGATTCTATCGTGAAAGGCAAAGGCCTTTTCTTTACCCACAATTCTAATGGCCTCATAATACTGAGAGGCAAGCCTCGCCTGTGGGTGAATATTGTCAATAGGAAGGTGTTTATAGACAAATGAGACCTGCCCCTCATATTTCTTTAATATTTCTTTAATCGTTTGCATCCCTCTTGCACAGAATGGACACTGAAAATCAGAATATTCAACAATAGTGATTTTTCCATCTTTCGTTCCACGTACTAACTCATCTTTACGAAGAGAATAAGGAAGAGGTTTTTGAATATACTCGTTAATTTCATTTTCTAGATTTTGTTCTTGTTTAGCAGCGGCATTCTTACGAGCTTCCATGGCCATATCTCTTAAGGCCGTCATAAATTTTTCAGGGTTCTTCTTTATTGTATTAGTGATAATTTCAGGGTTCTCTTCTAAGGTTTGCTCTAGTTTCGATTTAAAGTTCTTATCAGATGTACATGAAGTTAATACTAAAATTGATGTGGTGATAAATAATGTCTTCTTCATAACGGGCTCTTTCCTTTGGCTCTGTTTATTTGTCTTAACTGACCCATCGGTAGAAGAATGCCAGAAAAGAACCCGTCTTGTGTGAAGCTTTTGTCAATTCTCAGTAAACTTTAAGCTCTAAGCTTATATCCAATACCTCGAACTGTTTCAATCAAACTATCTTCAAGCTTTGTCTAAGTTGTAACACGTGCGTGTCAACTGTTCGAGTTGAAGGGTAACAATCATAACCCCAAACTTTATTCAAGATTTCATCTCTTGAAAGAGCTCGATTTGGATTCTCGGCCAATAACTTGAGAAAATCAAATTCCATCTTAGTTAACTCAACCAGTGAATCATTCCAAAACGCCTCTCTGGTATCGAGATTTAGCTTGAGCTTATTAATTTCAACAAGGCCTTTCACCGCAACACCTTGATGACCAGTACTTTCTTTTTGTCTTAACTGAACACGAATTCTTGCCAGTAACTCTCTTGGCTCAAATGGTTTTGTGACATAGTCATTAGCACCACTTTCTAGACCGACAACTTTATCGATAAGATCCGTTTTTGCAGTAAGCATAATAATTGGTATAAGATTTTCAGCTTTTCTCAACTCTTTTAGGAAATCGATTCCTTGTCCATCAGGCAGCATCCAATCTTGGATGATCAGTGTTGTTTCGCTAATATCTTGGGCCTTGGCCTCTTCAAGAGACTTTGCCCATGTCACATCAAAACCTTCCATCTTTAAAAAGTCATGAATACTTTGTCCTAAGTTCTGATCATCTTCTACAAGTAAAATCTTTTCCACAATTATTCCTTATTAGGTAGTTTTAAAGTGAAAGTCGTCGGTTCATTACTAAAACTTAAAGACCCGCCCCACTCTTTAATAACATTATTAACAATACTTAAACCAAGCCCTGAACCAGAACTTTTATTTCCTTTTGAAAACTCTTCAGTTAATTGTTCAAAACTCATCTCCGCTTTTCCTGTGTCTTGAACTCTTACCATCAGATTATTCTTTTGCTTCCACACGCTTACCTTCACCGGAGGAGTCCCATGAATATAGGCATTTTCGACAAGGTTCTTTAAGATAATTTGGAACCAATAGATATCTACTGAGAACTCTCCAATCTCATCTTTAAAGTCAATTTCAATATCATGACCGTGCCTCTCTCCAATTGGAAAGGCTATATCATAAACTAAGTCCTCAATTGAAGGGACCTTCTCAAATTGAAAATTAACAAGACCCTTACGCGATGATCCCTGTAGATAGTGCTTACTCTTTTCCGTCAATCTTTGTAATCGATAGATCTCAGCAGACATTCTTAATAGATCTTCCTGTGTCTTATCATCAAAGCTTGCAATATTTCGATTAATATTATCCATCGTTAAAAGAGTGATGCCACGGGAGTTCTAAACTCGTGAGTTAGAACCTGGGAGTGCCATTTTTTCTTCTCTTATCTTCAATCTTATTCCTGTTTTAAATCTTAAGAAAAGAGCAGCCACAGAATCAGAGTAAATATAAAAACAACTCCCCCAAAGGAAACCACTGTTGAGAAGTTGATCATTTGGAATAAGTGACTCACATTATAACGCCAACAAATTGGACCGTCTCTATACAGACAGCGCTTACCTGGATGATAACGTGAGATATGAAAAGGAGTTTGCTCAAGAAAATTATTTAGATCATCTCTTAAATAGAAGCGATACTCCATAATATCAAAACTCTTTGGGTATTTAATCTTAGCAAGAAGAAAGTCCTTTGTAAGAATCGTTCCCTCTCTATTAATCAAATCCACAAGACTCTTCTCATCAAGACTTGCCAAGATCCCATAGATTCCACCGAGACCACCCTGCTCTCTTTGAATCTGATGAAGCTCTTTTAAGTGAAAATATCCAAGATTGTCGCGAATCCATTTTACCGAAGGTGTCTTATCTCGCTCCATTGATCTTCGATATAAGAGATAAGCATATGAACTTCCCGAAGGGTGCATATAAGGAGGTTTCTTAATAAACCAAAAAGGAATCTCGAGTCTCTTGCCACAACGCAATTGATCCCATATCAACTTCTTCGAGTAATTTCGAAGCGGAGATTGAACGAATTGTTTCTCGTCACAATCCTCACGAGAAGAGAGGACCTTATCATTGAAGCTATTAATGGCCAGTGAAGGATTAAGGAGTTGCATCTGCTCTTTTGAATAGTAGAGAGAGGTAAAGTTCACAATGGCATAGGGAGTAACATTCTTTTGAAACGACAGCTTTAACTTAGCAATTTCATAGAGATCAGAATTTGAGGCCGCACCGGGACCCTGGAACTTAAGTAAGTACCTTCCTGAGTAAAATGCCAAAATAAGGGCCGTAAATATTAGAATTATATATGGTCGCATCCTTGATACATCCTAGTATTTTTCATGATTTATTGTGTCTTTCCATTGTCCTTTTTCTGTCAAATACTTGTCAATTTTATCTGCCCTTTTTGCAGTGAATCATCGTTTACAATGAGTCCTCTGGGCCGTATATTTCCGTAAAATCTTTAACTTAGGACAATTTATGCTTATTCTTGGGATCGACCTAGAAGGAATCAACGAAAATTTAGTAGAAAACGGAGTGAACCTACAAGTTGACCGTGTCACTGAAATTGGTGCTGTTCTGTGGGATACAAGAATTAATGCTCCTATTAAGATTTTTAGCGAGCTCGTAAAGGAAAGAGATAAGCTGCCACTAACTGAAGAAGTTATCGAACTAACGGGTATTGATGAGCAACTCCTTGATGATCACGGGCTAGTAGGTGAAGAAATCAAACTTGCTCTACAGCGTCTTGCACTTATCATGAAAAAGGCCGACTACCTAATGGCCCATAATGGTGAGAAGTATGACAGGCCAATGCTTGCTGAAATGTATAAGAGATATGGACTTGAGATGCCTAATAAAATTTGGATTGATACTCAAAATGATATTGAGTACCCAAGAAGAATCTCGCATAAGAGTATGGCGGCCCTTGAGCATGCCCATGGCTTTATCAACCCATTTCCACATAGAGCTGTGACTGATGTCCTCTCAATGTTAAAGATTGCTTCTCACTACGACTACAAGAGAATGGCACTTCTGGCTTCATCTCCTAAGGTCAAAATTGTTGCAACACTTCGCGCTCCGAATTGGAAAGACAAAGGGCAAGTTGAGAAATTCAACAAGGTTAAGAGCAAAGTAAGTCGTGCAAGATTTCAGTGGGACCCATCGTCAAAGGAATGGTCTAAGATTGTTCATAAGGTCTTAATTGATGAGGGTAGACTCAACTTTGAATTTGACTGGCGCCTGGCCTAATCCTCTGCCATGGAAAAGATAAGAAGGTATTGTCCACAGAGAGATTTTCCGCCCTACGCTTTTACCCCAGGGCTTAATCCTCACCCTCTAAAAGAAGGGGGACATATGAGTGCAACCGGTGAACCAGAGTGCCCTATTTTGCACTCAGAAAGTTTTCACACACATGATGATTATCTCTACGCTATTGACCTCATAAATTATGAGTACTTCTGGGAGGCCCATGCCTATCTTGAGGCCATCTGGAATGCCTCGGGCAGAACAACTCAAGAAGCAGTTCTTTGTAAGTCATTAATTAAAATTGCGGCTGCCGGTGTGAAGTTGAGAATGAATCAACTAGAACCTGCTAAGAATCACTATATCCGCTGTATTGAATTAGTAGAAGACCTCGAAAAGATTGTCTGCGGGGTGACTGTCGAAGTTGTCAAAAAAGATCTCTCAGTCGCGATTTCTCATATGTTCAGCAAATCTTCTGAAGGCCTGCCAAAGATAGTGATCGAACTCGGGCTCTAATTTCATATCATTCATGGCCTCACGCATACACAATAGCCATTGATCTCTTTCTAGGGTTCCAATAGCAAAGGGAAAGTGCCTCTTTCTCATGCGAGGGTGCCCATATTTTTGAATATACAGTGAAGGTCCGCCTAGCCATCCAGAGAGGAACATTTTAAGTTTCTGTGCAGCGGAATCGAGACTCTTGCCATGAAGATCACGGCACTGCTTGGCAGAATCAAGTGTGTCCATGTGGTGATAAAAACGAGTCACAAGTGTCTCGATCCCCTTCTCACCTCCAATTTTATCGTATGGTAGGTCCTGAGTGAGCTCTGATTTCTCTTCAGTAGCGCCCTTAATAACTTTCTTGATTCCAGTTGAAATATTCTGTCCTAACTTCTTAAACATAAATGGAACATAGCATAGAAAATAAAGAAGGGGGACCAAAAAGTCCCCCTTCATCTCACACACTTAAAATATTTGTGAACACCTAAGTATTCAACAAAAATTAATTCTTTTGATTTCTTAGAAGTGCATTGGCATCAACTCTTCCACCAACAGCATAATCTGTTAGAGAAGTGTTCTTAACAGTAGACTCAATTAGTCTTCTCTTTGCATCTTCAACAGTGATCCCTGGCTCATTCGCAAGTAGAAGTCCAAGAACACCTGAAACAATTGGTGTTGCCATAGATGTTCCAGACATCTTCTGGTATCCACCATTCTTAGTTGTTGAATAGATATTTGACCCTGGAGCAAATACGTGAACAGAAGTCTTTCCATAGTTTGAAAAGCTTGATCTATTACCTTTACCGTCCATTGCACCAACTGTAATAACATTTTCTACATCGTAGTTTGCTGGGTAAGTTGGTCTGGCATCATTATCACTTCTTGAGTTTCCTGCAGCAGCAACAAATAGAATCCCTGCATCTTTAGCAGCAACAATCGCCTCTTTTAGCGCTTCAGATCTTTCTCCTCCACCCCAAGAGTTTGACATAATATGGGCCCCATTCTTAATTGCATATTCAATTGAAGAGATCGCATCAATTGTTTCTCCTGATCCACGATCAGTTAAGAATTTAATACCCATCATTTTAACATTGGCCATAACTCCCATAACACCTGTTCCGTTATGAGAAGCTCCAATATTTCCAGCACAGTGAGTTCCGTGAGAGTGACCGTCCATTGGATCACCATCTTTATTGGCAAAGTCGTATCCGTAGATATCATCTACATATCCATTACCGTCATCATCAACGCCTTCGATACCATTTTTCTCAGCATCGTTAACCCACATATTCTCTTTTAGATCTGGGTGAGTATGATCAACACCTGTATCAATAACAGCAACTACGATTTCATTTGAACCTTTAGTGATTTCCCATGCTTTAACAGCATTGACATCCTCACCTTCTTTTCCTCTTGAGAACCAACCACCTGAGTTACGTCCATCATTTAGAAGTCCCCACTGCTTAGAGAAACCTGTATCCATATTTGTTTCTTTTTCAGTATGAACTGTTGAATCAAGAGTCACAATCCAGTTCTTCTCAACATATTCAACATTCGGATCAGATTTAAGAAATCCAAGTGACTTATTGTCAAGATCTTGACCTTTAATAACGGCATAGCTACCAAAGCTTGTCGTTACGCTTTTAACGTCACCCATATTTTTCATGATAGGAAGTGATTCCGCACCATTTTTAAGTTTAACAATATACCCATTGAAGTTTTGAGCAAAAACTGAAGCAGAGCAAAGTACTGCTAGTGATAAGAACATCTTTTTCATAATAATCATCCTTGATTAATTTATAACTTTCGATTTTTTGATTTTAAAATCTTCCCAAGGAAAAAATAAAAGGTAAATTATTAAATTCAGGTGTAAGTTTTTGATTGATTAACCGAGAAAAAACATCTGTTAAGATTTCACAGCTTTATTTTTAAAGCTTTGACAAAGATAGGGCCAAGCATCAGAATTTAGCCATGGAAAAAAAGAAAAAAGATAATGGTTTTTTAAACCTGCTCATGAATGTTGTTATTCCAAGTGTTATCCTTGTTAAATTTAGCTCTGACAAACACCTTGGCCAAGTTTACTCACTTATTATAGCTCTTGCCTTCCCTCTAAGCTACGGGCTCTATGACTATATAAAGGAGAAGAAGTTTAACTTTATTTCTGCTCTTGGTTTATTCAGTGTTCTTTTAACTGGAGGAATTGGTCTATTCAAGCTGGACAGAAATTGGATGATAGTAAAAGAGACGGCCATTCCGGCCATCATCGGTATCATTGTCCTTGGTTCACAAAAAACGAAGTATCCTCTCTTTAGGACGATACTGGCCCAGATCTTTGATCTTGAAAAAATCGACGCTGAATTTGAAAAGACTGGTCATGCCGATTATTTCGAGAAGAAGATTAATCTCTCTGGTATCTGGCTAGGCTTCACATTCTTTATCTCGGCCATTTTAAATTATGTCCTAGCGGTCATGATTCTCAAAGGAGAGCCAGGCTCGGTAGAGTTTAATGAGAGCTTAGGAAAAATGACGGCCTTAAGTTTTCCGGTCATCTCTGTGCCAATGCTCATTATGTTTGGAATCATCATTTATATTCTCATTAACGCGATTAAGAAACATACGTCTTTGGAACTAGACGATATTGTAAAACAATAAGGTAACACGATGAAATTTAATAAACTCGGTACGACTGATATAGATGTTAGTGTTATTTGTCTTGGGACAATGACATGGGGAGTACAAAATACAGAAGCACAGGCCCATGAACAACTCGACTTCGCTCTCGATCATGGAGTCAACTTTATCGATACGGCCGAGATGTATCCTGTTCCTCCAACACAAGAAACCTATACGAAAACAGAACAAATTATTGGACGCTGGGATAAGCTTCAAAGCCAGAGGGATAAGATTATTCTAGCAACTAAGATTGCTGGTCCCTCTGAGGCAATGGCGTATATTCGTCACGGAAAGAATAGACTCGACCGAGAAAATATCATTCAGGCCTGTGAAGATAGTTTAAAGAGACTGAATGTAGACTATATAGATCTCTATCAACTCCATTGGCCAAACAGAGTCACTAACTACTTTGGAAATCTTGGCTTTGAATACAATAAAAATGAAGACTTCATCCCACTAGATGAGAGCCTTAGGGCCCTTGAAGAACTTCACAAGGCCGGAAAGATTAAACATATTGGACTTTCAAATGAAACACCTTGGGGATTTATGAAGTTCCTCGAGATTGCTAAGAATGAAAACCTTCCCAGAGTGGCCAGTGTACAAAACCCATACTCTCTTTTAAATAGAACCTATGAAATTGGAATGGCAGAAATCTCTGTTAGAGAAAGGGCCGGTCTTTTGGCCTACTCTCCACTTGGTTTTGGAGTGCTCTCAGGTAAGTATCTTGAAGGAAAAAAACCTGAGAATGCACGACTAACACTCTTTGACAGATTTGTTAGATACTCCTCTACTAAAGCCATCAAGGCCACTGAGAAGTACTGCCAACTTGCTAAAGACCATGGTCTAAGCCCAGCTCAAATGTCTCTGGCATTTGTTAATCAAAGAGAGTTCGTCACAAGTAATATTATCGGTGCAACGACAATGGAGCAGCTTAAAGAGAATATTGAGAGCGTCCAGGTAGAACTCAGTCCAGAGCTCTTAAATGGTATTCAGGCCATCCACGACGAAATCACAAATCCTTGTCCATAACCTAGAATCGCGCTCGGCAATTTTTGCCGAGCACTGTCTCAGTGCATATAAACAGAAGCTTTTTTGTTAAAATGATCGAGTAGGTCCTTAGGAGGGCAATATTATGATGGATAAGTTTCTAAAAAAACGTACTGAAACAAATGTTAATCCACTGTCTAAACTCTTTTATGAACTCGAAAGCTATGATGAGTCCCCATTTAAAATGGCCATGGCTTCTTATGAGGCCATTAGGAACGAGGCGAAAACTGGAGAGGAACTCTTTTACTATCTTATTGAAGATGCCATGTTCACTTCCCTCTACGCAACTTTCTACGAACAACTTCTCATGGCCATTGGTCAAAATCCTGAATATGCTGTTCAGTTAATCGAGAAGTTCTCTGACGATTCGGAAGAAAGAGAGAGAATCATTGCCTCCCAAGCTCAGAACCATTTCTCATTCATTGAGAATTTTGGAATGTGCGATGGATGCAACTGTTGTGAGAATCATACTGATGTCGCAGAGCTTATTGCTCCTTATCAAAAAGGTGATATCGACTTCTTTACTGAGCTCTATATCGGAATGCAGACAATTCAGTTTGCCATGGAATATCTCATCTATGATGCGATTCCAAATGACCAAGAGTTGGTCTCGGCGCTAAATCTTAGCAATATTCAGGAATGGCGCCAACAAATTTACAATTATGCACAATTAAGAGCGAGCGAGGTGTAAACCTCGCTTTTTTTACATTTCTAATTAAATCTAACATTTCTTGAGTCTCATCTCATCCCCCTTTAAAATAAACCTATATACTTTAAATACCTACTAAAGGGGTTATGATGAAAACAATTGCGAAAACAATTTTGGCCTTATCAATTATGGGCCCACAAGTATTCGCTGCCGGTCTAGCTGGTGGAGAAAACTATCAAGCAAATTACATTCAAGGTGATATCTCAATCAGATGTAGCTCTGGAGGACAAACAGATTATAGAACTCACAGATGTTATGGATCTTACCTCTCACCAGAGTCATGGTCTAAGTTTGTTGATGACTCAGGAGTTAAATGCAGATAAAGTAAAACTAGACTTTTAGAGATCATAGAGATAAGAAGAGAACGAAGTCATCTTCTTTTAGCGCTTCAAAAGGTGAAAGTAAGAAATCATTCAACCTTTGGATTAGAACACTCACACAAAGACCACTTCTTAAGTCTGGTGAAAATACAATTTCATACTCTTTAACAAAGAGTGGAAGTGAAGTTGCAAATGGATCATTTGTCGTTAATGTTGAAGATCAACCAGTGAGATATTGTCAGTACAGATCATATTATTCAAATAATATGGATGACTGTCGTTTCCCTTCAAATGTTTGTAATCAATATTTCAGAGAACAAAACGCTTGTAGATAAAAGAAGAGGCCCTTTTAAAGGGCCTTTTTTATTTCTTATAACGAAAGTAGATCTTTAGAAAATCTCTTGGGACCATTAAGAAGTCAATCCACTTTATCTTCGATTGCTCTATATCAGTCCACTTCGATAGTGGCATCTCATAGACTTGCTTATAAAACTCTTTAATTCCAAAGTAATCTTTTAAACGATAGAAGATCTCAACGTCAAACATCCATTTGGTAGAAAACTCTTTCTCGAAAAGAACTGGCACTAAGTCTTTTTTAA